>CAJQQW010000070.1 GCA_905480565.1 uncultured Halioglobus sp.
GACAAAAACAGCAATAATTTTGTGGGCGCAACCGAGGAGTTTTCGGTGAAACGGACGCGATGAAGCCGATTTAAGCACAACGACTGATTAGCATTTTAAACATGATAAGGTTAGCGCAAGCAACATCATGCTAGCGCCTACGCTATGCAAAACGCCTTACTGTTTCGAGCTCTGCGTGATGCCTGACACTCAATGAATTTGTACGTAAACGAAGTACGCAAGAAGCCGCTCGTCATGTCGTTACCATGCGGCTCAAAAGATGAAGATTTATATAGCATGCAATCCGTCGCCTTACAGGAACGCTCAACATGAAAATACTGAAGCGGTTTTTGCTCTTCATTCTTATTGTGGCCGGCGGTTTCAGTCTTATCGCCTACAGCTGGACTTTCACGCCTCAAGGTAGACTGGATCTAATTGCGGCTATCATTGCCAAGGTGAGCACGCTCACCGCTGAGCCATTGATGCTTGATCCGGCACAAATAGAGGTGCAGCGCAGTCAGGCAAACGATCAGATGGGTGCAATGCTACGCCTGGCACCAGTAACAGCGGCGGTAACTATTTCAGACATCGCTATTCCGGGGCCGGGAGGCGCTATTCGGTTACGAAAATATATTCCTCCTCATGAAGACATATTGCCAGTTATGCTGTGGATTCACGGAGGCGGCTTCTGGATGGGTAATCAACTGGAGGACTGGGATGGCCGTGTCGCGGCAATGGCTGCGGATGCCGGAATAGCCATCTTCTCTGTAGACTATCGACTTGCCCCTGAGCATCCCTGGCCTGCCGCGGTTGATGACTGTTACACCGCACTGCTTTGGATTCACGATAATGCACGTTCTCAGGGTGTGGATGCCAATAGAATAGCAGTGGCTGGCAGCAGCGCGGGCGGCAATCTGGCCGCGGCAATTTCTCTAAAGGCAAGAGACGAAAATGGCCCTGCTATCGCTGCCCAATTGCTGACAGTGCCGGCCACAGATGCGAGTGATACCGTTTACCCGTCAGCACGTACTTTTGCAGAAGGTTATGTACTGACCTCACAGGACATTGAGGCAATGATCTCAGCTTATTTGCCAGATACGACTGACAGGCTCGATCCGACCGCGAGTCCAATGCTCGCGCCATCACATAAAAATTTACCACCAGCGTTGATTATCACAGCGCAATACGACCCGTTGCGAGACGAAGGTGAAGCCTATGGCATAAAGCTGCAGGAGGCAGGCGTACCTGTAGAGATCATCAGGTACGACGGCGCAATACATGGGCTAATGGGGTCCCTCGAGAGCATGCGTGACGCACATCGGGCTCATATAGAGCTGCTCAAAGAGGTTTTTTAAAAATAACGGTAAAGCAGGCTTTCACATGCACCACCACTAGGCTATTTATGGGGGCAAGTAATGCCTCACAGTTTTTTGGGATAGCCCCGGCAGTACCAGCATTTGTTGGCCTTTCAATGGTATCAGCGCAAAACCATATCATCGCGGTCTATGCGCATTAAAACTGTATTGTTGGCATCCACGGTATAGTTGCGCGAATCGATGCCGCTGATAAAACGCTGCTCCGCTTTGACCGTATCTTGCGTAAGCGAGAGATGTAAATAACCTCGACTGGCGAGATTAGCGTTTTTCAGGTCGTCGACCAAAGTGGCAACAATAGGTGCAAACAAGGCGGCATTCTCAGCCCCAAGCACGCCCTCAAGGCCGGGGGAGCTGACACTTGCGCAGCCAAATTCAACGCCAGCAATGCTCCCCTCGGGCGTCGTGAGCTGACTAGACCACGCATTGTGAGTGTCACCCGCCAGAACTATAAGCTTGCTATCGACGTCCCGGGCGAAACGCAACAGGTCGTCACGCTCAGCGGCATACCCATCCCAGGCATCGAGGTTATATGGAACCGCGGAATCAAGAAGGGCTTGCTCCTCCAAGGTACGGTCTCCCGGTGATTTATTTTTAGCCGCCAGCGCCGCGAATACCGCGGCGGTGCCCTCGGCGATTGCATCGGGACCTGCGAGGCCCGGGTCCAGCGCCTCCATTATGTTGGCGGGCAACCAGTAACGGCCCATTAGTACCTGTTGCCCAAGCACCTGCCAGCGAGCATTACTAGCGGATAGTTGATCCCGAAGCCAGGCGAGCTGGGGCCCTCCCAACAGTGTGCGGTCCGTAGCACCGAATGCGGCACGCGCACGCTCCACGTCGATCTTGCCGCCATTGGCAAACTCAGTGTAAGTGAACTGCTGATCGCGCCCAATCACCCGAGTATCCAGCATTAGCAGATCCAACAAATCACCGAATCTGAAACGGCGGTAGATAATTTCGCGCTCATCGCGGGGCGGTCTCACCGGCTGCCATTCATACCATGCCTGAATGGCGGCAAGCTTCCGAGCTTGATATTCGCCCTCACTGGCGGGATCGTGATTCTCTGCGCCCTCAAGCCAGGCATCATTCGCTATCTCGTGATCGTCCCAGGTGATGAAAAACGGATGTGCAGCATGGGCCGCCTGCAGGTCCTCGTCAGTGCGGTAAGTTGCATAGCGAGTGCGATAATCCGATAAACTAATAATCTCATTCTCGGGCTGCACCGTGCGACCAAACTCCTCTGCGCGATCACTCGCATAGCCTGACAAGCCGTATTCATAAATGTAGTCGCCTAGATGAAGCACCGCGTCTACATCGCTATTGGCCACTTCCCGGTACACATGAAAAAAACCAGCGGGGTAATTCGAGCAAGATACCACTGCGAAATTGGCAGCCTCGACCGAGCCGGCCGGCAGAGTGCGCGTACGACCCACTGCGGAGACGGCACCGCCGCTTGTAAAACGATAGTAGTAACGAGTTCCCGCGCTCAGATCACCAGCGTCTATCTTTACCGTATAATCTACCTCTGCCGAAGTCGTGCCAGAGCCGCTTGCCACAATCTCGCTGAACGCCGCATCACTGGCTATCTCCCAAACCACCTTTGGTCGGCCCTCAGCTTGCGGAGTGACGCGCGTCCAGAGAATCACCCGGTCGTCCAGCGGGTCGCCAGAAGCAACACCGTGGAGAAACTCCACGTCGATATCATCGAATTCTTGCGCGCCACTATCTGAGCTATCGGAACAGCCCATCAGGTTGGCTCCCAATAGAGGAAGTAGCGAGGAGGCTGCGATGCCTCTCACCACGGCACGGCGCTTCATCATCGGCTTTTT
>CAJQQW010000071.1 GCA_905480565.1 uncultured Halioglobus sp.
TGACTCTCAGCATCTCGCAAATGAGCAACCGCAGTCGTCATGATGTCGCGCACAGCGTCCGTCATGAAGTCCTGCTCAAGAGAGGCTTCGAGCTTAGTGATGGCTAGTTGAATATCTTCTAAAGCAGTCATAACTACTCCTATGTGAATGCCCATATTAAACCCTTATGCGGCGCTTGATAAGCCCTGATATTTACGGTTTAGGATACGCTTTATCTTGGCAGCGTACATATTCTGATCCCGATACAGGCTGTTAATCTGCTTGGCGATCTGATGGTTACCCAGTCCGCGAGACTGCAGCCGGTAGATCGACTTCAAAACGCGCTGCTCTTCAGGGTGCTCAATAAGCCGTTTGCGAGTTTTGTTACCAATCTTCACAGGTTCGAAGGTATAACCAAACGGCGCGGACCCACCGATAGAAAATCCGCGAGAAGCCCAGTCAACCTTGCCCTCGCCGAAGCGGTCCTTGATGTTGGCGTGCTCAATCTCAGCCACAGCCGATAATACCATCAGCATGATCTTGTTGGCCATGTCTGACATATCAAACCGCGATTTAAGCCCCTTTTCACCCTCAAACTTGGGGTAAACGATGGGCATATCACCAAACTGCTCACAGAAAAACAGGGTGATATTCGTCTCCTGAAGAACCGGAATCATCGATAGTAAATCAGAAGTTGATCGAGACAGTCGATCAAGGCGAGTGCAGACAATAACGTCGGACTCATCCATCACGTCAGTCATGGCTCGGGAAGCAGGACGCTCAAGAATGTCCATCGTGCCGCTCACGCCGTCATCAATAAACCACTCATCGACCGGGCGGTTGTACTTGTTCTGAACAAACTCGCTGATCAAAGACTGCTGGGTCTCAACTGAGACGCCGGACTTGGACTGCTCCTTCGTGGATACGCGGCAATAGCCGTAAATCACATTAATCTGGGTATAAGGCCTGATCATTTGATTCCTCCCTTGTAACCATAATCGGTCATCTCTTCGTGCAGGCGCTTCCAATCAATGTCGAGGGGCTTGCGGCCAAGGGCGCGGTCAGCAAACATCACGTTGCCATCCTTAACCAGCTCAACGGCGCAGTACATCTTCGGCACACCATCATAAACAATCTCAATCTCGTGCAGCTTACAGGTGCGGCGGACTCGGTTGTAATACACTTTCTTCTCTTGGGCGGTCATAATCTCTCCTCGTAATTGAAACTGAATTAAAGCACACCGTAAGTCGTTGTGCAATACATTATAATTTGTTGCATATAAACACGGAATAGGAGATACTCCATGAGCAAGATCATTATTGAGCTTGACAAAGAAGAAGCTGAAGTTGTTTTAGAAAACCACGGACAGATCGTTGATCTGCTCGAAAAGATTCTAGCGGAGACCAAAAGAAATGGAAAAATACTTCGAGACAATAAGCCGAACAATGTTTCACATGAAACATAAGTCTTTGAACGAAAAGAGAAAAGCCGTCAGAAAGGCGCTGCAGCGTGAGCACGACGCAGGGCCAGAGGCAAAATACTTACTCAACCTGTGGAGAGAACACCATGCAAGACGTTTATGAGCTAGAAGAGTACCACCACGATGGCAAGATCGGCGCTTTCATCAAGACCCGGCAGTGCGCAGAAGAACTCTTTGACGAGGTTATTGAACCACGGATCAGAAAGTTAGAAAACAACGGCGCTTACTTCCACCTATACCGCAAGTGCGGGGATCTGAGGGAGGTTATTCTCTAAAGAAAAGCGTCAGAGGCACTAATCGCCGCTTCTTGCTCTCGTTCTGGCAGTTTATTAAACAACATTTCTGCAAGTTGATAAGCAGGAATGCCAAGCTTCTGAGCAATGAGCGGCAACATATTCAAACCGCGCTCGTCCATAATCGGGCCTTCCATCGCATATTCTGCAATCGGAGCGATCGTCTCGCCAATACCCTGCATGATCTCCTGACCAACCGCTTGGGCCTCCGGGCCAGCATCGTACAAACCACCGATAAATTCAGACGTACCCTCACGAGCATCCCGAATGCTTTCAGCCGTTGCAGGCACAGGAGACCTAAACCCTCTCATGTACTCGCCAACTCCCGCTGCCCCGCCGAGGATTGCACCGCCAATTTCGCTCATAGCCCCTAAACCTAGCTGGCCTGCTAGGGACGCTACGCCGGGGGATTCTTTCTTGGGGGCCGCTTTTAAGGCAACGTCATCTTTTGATTTTTTCGACTTAACGCCCGCGCCGCCTTTCGCGCTGCCAAAAACCTCAGCAACCTCGTCAAGACCACCCGCAGCAGCCTCATCTGGCGTCAAAAGACCAGCAGAAGTTAGTGTAAAGGCCAAAGCGCCGGGAGCTAAGCCGGTAAGCGAATTAACATCAACGCCTCTCTCCTCGATCCTTCGCAAAATATTTTCAGTAATCGTGCCGCCATAAGGCTTCATCTGGAGGGCACGCATCTCTTGTGCGGTTGGGTTCGCAGGATCTTTAACTTTCTTCTGCGCGTCACCAAATCTAGCTTCTGGCAACAGGTCGAATATCGTTACCTCGTCAGCGCCCTTGAGCGCCCCTATACCTTCGCCGGGAACCGCGTATGGATATGACGGATGCGTGGAAGGTGCGATATCTCGGCCAGTGTAAATCCTGCCCAC
>CAJQQW010000072.1 GCA_905480565.1 uncultured Halioglobus sp.
AAACAAGGCAGACCCCGTCTGGAACCGGATTCGCACGGAGGCCTCGGAGCACACGGGTGATGAGCCTATACTCGCAAGCTTTCTGCACGCAACCATACTCAACCACACCCGGCTGGAACTCGCCCTGAGCTTTCGCCTGGCCAGCCAGCTCGATAGCCCCACAGCTTCGTCCCTGCTGCTCAGGGAGGTTATGCTGGAGGCGATGGACAGCGACCCTGGCATTTGTGATGCGGTCCGCGCCGATCTGCAAGCCGTTGAAGACAGGGATTCAGCCTGCAACCATTTGTACATCCCATTTCTCTACTTCAAAGGCTACCACGCTTTACAAACGCACCGCGTTGCCCATTGGTTGTGGCAGAACGGGCGAGAATCTCTCGCGCTATTTTTCCAAAATCGGGTGTCCATGGAGTTCGGCGTGGATATTCATCCAGGGGCTCGAATTGGCCGGGGGGTCATGCTCGATCACGCAACGGGTGTTGTTATCGGCGAAACCGCGGTGGTCGGCAACAATGTTTCTATCCTTCAATCGGTGACACTCGGCGGCACCGGTAAAGACGAGGGGGACCGGCACCCCAAGATTGGGGACGGCGTACTTATTAGCGCCGGCGCAAAAATACTCGGCAATATAAACGTTGGTGAGGGTGCCAAAGTCGGGGCAGGCAGTGTTGTACTCGAGGATATCCCGCCACACACCACTGCAGCAGGCGTGCCGGCAAAAATTGTCGGCAAGCCGACCTCCGATCAGCCCGCCCTCGAAATGGAGCATGATTTTGGCTGCGACGAAGTCGAAGACGATTCCAACAAAGAATAAAAGATGCACTGACTACTGCCGGCTGCCAAGCCCCAGCGGCCGTGGCCGCATAAACCGACCTCAACTCTGGTGATAGGGCGGTGATAGTTCCTGCACAGCCTCTACAAAGGCCGTCACGTGATCCGGATTCACCCCGGGCGTAATGCCATGACCGAGGTTAAATACATGGCCGCTACCTGGACCAAACGTCGCCAGTATCTCTGCCACCTCAGCGCGAATTCTCTCGGGTGATGCAAACAACATACTCGGATCCATATTACCCTGCAGGGCCACCTTATCGCCGATACGCTTGCGCGCGAGACCGATATCTGTGGTCCAATCTATGCCTACGGCGTGCGCGCCGCAGTCCGCAATAGATTCGAGCCATTGCCCGCCGCCCTTGGTAAAGACGATAACGGGGACGGGGCGCCCCTCCGCCTCTACAGGGAGGCGTTCCAAAATACGCCGCATATACGCGAGAGAAAACTCTCGGTACGCGGACGCACTCAAGCTTCCTCCCCAGGTATCGAAAATCTGCAGTGCCTGCGCGCCTGCGCGGACCTGCGCCGCAAGATAGTCGGCTACGGCATCAGCCAGTAAAGAAAGCAGATCGTGCATGAGCGCGGGTTTGTCGTAAGCCATACTCTTGACCCGAGCAAAATCTTTTGAAGAGCCCCCCTCGACCATGTAAGTAGCCAGTGTCCAGGGGCTACCGGAGAATCCGATCAGTGGTACGCTGCCGTTCAACTCACTGCGGATAGTACTGACTGCGCGCATGACATAGCCCAGGTCATTCTCCGCAGTAATACTATTAAGACCGGCCAGGTCGGCTTCGCTGCGCACCGTCTTGCGAAAACGCGGCCCCTCACCCTCTTCAAAATACAGGCCAAGACCGAGTGCATCGGGCACGGTCAGTATGTCGGAAAAAAGGATTGCGGCATCCATCGGATAGCGACGCAGAGGTTGCAGTGTGACCTCGCATGCCAGTTCCGCATTCATACACAGATCGAGGAAGGAACCGGCCTGCTTGCGAGTAGCCCGGTACTCAGGCAAATATCGCCCCGCCTGGCGCATCATCCAGATAGGCGTGCGGTCGACCGACTGGCGCGAGAGGGCACGCAGAAAACGATCGTTCTTGAGTTCATTCATCGGGAATCCCTGGCTTCTCGGTGTCGGCAAGGGGTATACAGGGGCCAGGCCACCGCGCATTACCTCGCTATCATGGGAGGCATTCTAACCGCTTGCGCGTTTCGGGGCCACGTTCAACCGGAAGCGCGCTGCGCGGCGGCCTGCAACAACGCGTGCAATTCCTCACGGCTGGCATCATCCACTATGCATGCCTCGCCGATTCCCCGCAGCAGAACGAGGCGCAGCGTCCCATCGATAACCTTTTTATCACGGCCCATAAGGGACAGAAACTGCTCCTCCCCCATGTCGGTCGGTATTTCCGTGGGCAAGTGCATGCTTACAAGCAGCTCCCGGTAGGCACTCACCTCGCGTTCAGGTATCCAGCGGCGACGCGCAGACAAGTCCAGCGCCAGAAGCATTCCAGCGGCGACCGCCTCGCCGTGCAGCCAGCGGCCATAACCCTGAGCTGTTTCTATCGCATGACCGAAAGTGTGCCCCAGATTCAGAATCGCTCGCAAACCGCCCTCGCGCTCATCTGCTGCCACCACCTCCGCCTTATTTGCACAGCTGCGTTCGATAGCCTCAGCCAAGGCAGCTTCCTCGCGGGCCAGGAGACGAGGCATATTATCCTGTAGCCAACGGTAGAATGGCTCGTCGCTGATCAGTCCGTATTTCACCACCTCTGCCAAGCCCGCGCTGAGCTCTCTCGCGGGCAGCGTATGCAAGGTGTTGATATCGATCAGAACCGCCTGGGGCTGGTAGAACGCGCCGATCATGTTTTTGCCCAGCGGGTGATTGACCGCCGTCTTGCCACCCACTGACGAGTCCACCTGGGACAATAGCGTGGTAGGGACCTGTAGAAAATTGACGCCCCGTTGATAGCTTGCCGCGGCGAAGCCAGCCACGTCGCCGACCACTCCTCCGCCTACGGCGATAAAGGTAGTACCGCGATTGTGCCGAT
>CAJQQW010000073.1 GCA_905480565.1 uncultured Halioglobus sp.
CGCGCTCTCACCCCTTTGGGGCGCCGCCGCTGCGCTCTGGCGACCAAAATGCGCCTGTAGTCGCATTTTGTCGAACCGCTGTCGGCGGTCTCCTCCGGACTAGCTTTCAAACGAAAAACCCCCGCCGATGGCGAGGGTTTCACGTTTGGTAGGACCAGGCGGATTCGAACCGCCGACCTCTACCATGTCAAGGCCGATTGGCCGCACCAAGACACGCGTGGACTCGTCAAAATTAGTGGTAAGTGACTTTGGAATCAACCGCTCGCACGGCACAAATTGGATTGGTGGCGCACAGCCGGCAGGAGTGGGCAGGCCGAAGTTGAAGAGCACGTCTCTGATGCCGCTGACTCGAGGTGAGTCAACGACGGTTCATGAGGCAGATGTCGTTATCGGCTGGGAGATATTTGGCGGGCGTGCATTGCGTGAGGGCAACTGTAAGCTGACTTGGATCGCTGCCCACAACGGCGGCAGAGCTGCAGTATGAAAAGGCGGCAGACATTCGTGACCAGATTACACAGCTTCAGAATGTGCAGGCGACGCAGAACATAGAGGGTACGAGAGGGGGTCTCGATCTCATGGCGGTCTTCACAGAGCATGGCCATGCGTGTGTGCAGGTACTCTTTGTGCGGTCGCCCCTTTACTGTTTCAATGCAGTGACGCGATCGTCCACTCTCCTCGCGCGAGTTTCGGCGCACGTGGACGCAGCAAATCCAGCCAGATCAGACAGCTTATTAAACGCTCGTCTAAGGTTACTTAAACAACGCCGCAGAGATGCACACAAAAAGGGGTCTTCACCTGTTAAAGCTCAATATCGGTTACCTTATTTCAGTGCGTTTTTAATTTTTCTGATAACGCTTGAGACCCAGAGACCGATAGAATGCTGAGCATAAATTGACTGGAAAGCCCATGAGAAAGGACCGCGAATATAGCGATATACCCGGCACTTACGTTTTTGATCCCGAGCACTCGCGACAAGGCTATCACCTCAATATGTTCTGTATGTCGCTGAACAAAGAGGCGAACAGGGAGCAGTTTAGGCGAGACGAGTCGGCTTATTTAGATGTCTTTCCCATGAGCCCAGAGCAACGCGATGCTGTTTTGCAGCGCGATTGGATCGGCCTGCTAAGACTGGGAGGAAACATCTACTACACGTTCAAGCTGGCTATTTTCGATGGCATTAATATGCAGGAGATTGGCGCGCGCATGGAAGGTGTGCCGGATGAGCAGTTCAAAGCCATGATGATTAATGGTGGTCGTCCGATACAGGGTAACCGTTATCAAAAGGAGTGGAATCGCAGTGGCTAAGCTGTTCGCAGGCGTCGGAACTTCTCATGTGCCGGGAATCGGTGCCGCGGTGGATCATAAAAAGACTCAAACAGATTACTGGAAACCGTTATTTGATGGTTATGAGCCGGCCAGAGAGTGGATGCAAAATGAGGCTCCAGACGTAGTCATCATTGTTTACAACGATCATGCCTCGGCGTTTTCTCTGGAACTGATTCCTACATTTGCTATCGGTGTCGCAGAGCGCTTTCAGCCGGCTGATGAAGGCTATGGCCCCCGAAAAGTGCCGGTTGTGGAAGGCCATCCCGAACTGGCGTGGCATCTTGCTGAGTCGCTGATCCTCGATGAGTTCGATATGACGATTGCCAACGAGATGCCCGTTGATCACGGACTTACCGTGCCATTGTCGATCGCCTGTGGTGAGCCCGATATTTGGCCTTGTAAGGTGATTCCGCTCTGCGTAAACGTTATCCAATACCCATCTCCAACAGGAAACCGCTGCTACCAGCTGGGTAAAGCCATTCGTAAAGCGGTGGAGGCATTCCCGGCAAATCTCAAGGTCGCCATTTTTGGCACGGGAGGCATGTCTCACCAACTGCAAGGTGAGCGTGCCGGCTTGGTAAACGCAGATTTTGATATTGCGTTTCTCGATGACCTGACCCGGAACGTAGACCGGCTGGTCCGAATTCCACACGTTGAGTATCTGAGAGAGGCAGGATCAGAGGGGGCCGAATTAGTCATGTGGATGATCATGCGGGGTGCTCTCGATGATGACGCGCGGGAGGTCTATCGCCACTTCCATGTTCCCGCCTCTAACACGGCAGCGGGGCTGATCATTCTGGAGAACCCCTGATGCGGATGGGCGTTTTTGGGTTGGGTGAGGCGGGTAGTCGGATTGCTGCCGATCTTGCCCAATCTTCAATTCAGGTCAGTGCCTATGACCCCGCTGATGTTTGTACGCCTGACGGAGTAGTCAGATGTGATAGCCCGGTAGGAGCTATCCAAGACGCTGCAGTGGTCATAGCGCTGACTGCGGCCACCGACGCCATGGAGGCGCTGGATCAAGCATTTGACGACATCCCCGCAGGCGCGATTTATGCGGATTTTTCGACGGCGTCAGCATCGCTAAAGATCGATTTAGCCGCTCGCGCATTCCAACGTCACATCGCCTTTGTTGATGTTGCACTGCTGGCCGTTGTTCCTGGAAATGGATTGCGGACAACCGCGCTTGCGTCGGGCACTGGTGCCGATCGGTTCGTTGATATCTTCGGTTCTCTTGGTATGCCGGTGGAGTCTCTAGGCGAAAAGCCTGGAGATGCGGCCACACGCAAACTTCTTCGGAGCGTTTTCATGAAAGGTCTGGCAGGAGTCATGATTGAAGCGCTGCAGGCAGCCGATCGTGCAAATCTCTCCTCTTGGCTTTGGAGCAACTTAACGTCAGAGATTGCAAAGGCTGATGAGTCGCTGGTGCACCGACTGGTGAGCGGCACGGGTTCTCATGCAGAGCGACGCCTCCATGAGATGAAGGCTTCGGCGCAGCTTCTACAGGACTTGGGCGTGGAACCTGTGA
>CAJQQW010000074.1 GCA_905480565.1 uncultured Halioglobus sp.
GCACAAGCGCTGCTCACGCACCGGACGGTAAAGAATACCTGCCAGTAGGCACTCCACACCCACATGTAGATCCGCCAATATGGTGGCAATATCTAAACCGGCGACCAAGCAATTAGGTTCTCCGGCCCAATCACCTGAATCCACCGGCACCACTTTTTCCACTTTCTGCAACAGCTGACACGCTATCAGCAATTGCCTCTGCTCATCGGGCTCCATGGCGGTCGGTAGGTGACTTATCCAGGCACTGAAATCAATATCACCGTGATCATCGACAAGGGGCTGCTGGCGGACATGGACCATGGACGTCTACTCCGCCTCGCCCTGCCCAAATACACCGGTTGAAAGGTATCTGTCTCCGCGGTCACAGATGATGGCGACAATGACAGCATTTTCAAGTTCTGCGGACAGGCGCAGGGCGGCAGCTATCGAGCCGCCGGAGGAGACTCCGCAGAATATGCCTTCTTCCCTGGCCAGTCGCCGCATCACATGCTCGGACTCATCTTGGGAAATATCAATCACTGTGTCCACCCGGGGGGCTTCGTAGATTTTTGGCAGGTAGGCTTCAGGCCAACGACGAATGCCGGGAATACTAACCTTCAAGCGGCTGTAGACCCACGATTTGTATTGCCGGATTTTGTTGTTTCAAATAACTGGAGCAACCCATAATCGTACCCGTTGTCCCCATTGAGCTAACAAAATGCGTAACGCTGCCATCAGTTTGCTGCCAAATTTCCGGACCGGTGCCGACAAAATGAGCCCGCGGGTTGTCGGGGTTGCCAAACTGATCCAAAACACGGCCACGTCCCTCTGACTGCATCTTTAATGCTAGGTCTCGTGCACCTTCCATTCCCTCTCGCTGGGAGACTTCCACCAGCTCTGCCCCATAGGCTGACATCGCCTGCTTGCGCTCGTCACTCATATGAGAAGGCATTACCAGAACCAGATGATAGCCTCGGATAGCTGCGGCCATTGCCAAAGCAATGCCTGTGTTTCCACTCGTCGCCTCGATCAGCGTATCGCCCGGCTTGATATCACCGCGCAGCTCAGCTTCGCTGATCATGCTTAAAGCGGGACGGTCCTTCACAGATCCGGCGGGGTTATTACCCTCCAGCTTGGCAAGCAGCGTGTTGCTGGTATGACCCGGCAGTCTCTGCAATCGTACAAGAGGGGTGTTGCCAACAAAGGCTTCTATCGTGGGGTAGTCTGGCATGGGTACGTCGCTTACATCGAAGCCCTAATTATATCGAAATTAGGCGACCGGGGGCATGCTGATTTTTTGGCCCCATTCCTGCGGCAGAATACAAGATGGCGTTATTCCTCGTCCTGCTGACCTGACGCCGCTCCCGGCCTCTTCCACGCCACCCTGGCAAACAGTTGGCGACTTTTTAGCGGCTCCTCTCCCAGATGAGCCGCCAGAGCTTCTCGCATCAGGGTGCGCGCGGTCTGCCGAACATGCCCTCCAATTTCACCACGCGCCATCGCCAGCAAATCTGCGCCGGGAAAATCATCGGACGGCTCGCCGGCATGGCGGCGCACAAGACCGGTGCCGGGCTGATAATGGTAAAAAGCCTCTGGAATCACAGGCAACCCGGTCGCCCCCTCGATCGTCAGTTCGAGCCGGTAACCCAATTCCTCCAACAGACGCAGCTCAAACAGGCGTAATTGCACATCTATCATCTGCAGATGAGCAAGTTGCTGCACCGTGTCGTTATAGGCAGCGAAAAGGCGGGGATGAGGATCATCGCGGTGTAACAGACGTACGAGCAACTCATTTAAGTAGAGACCGCTGAATAAGCGCTCTCCCGCCAGCTCAACCCGCCCGGGTGCAGACTCAACACTGCGCAGCGTCTTTAATTCATTGCCCCCGGAAAAGGACAGAAGCAGCGGAATAAACGGTTGCAATAGTCCTGCCTTGCTACCTTTGCGAGTCTGTTTTCGTGCACCTTTTGCCACCAGCCCGACGCGACCGAATTCCGCGGTGAACACGTCCAACAGCGCACTGCTGTCACCATAAGGCCTGCTATGAATCACGTAACCCGGCTGCAGATTGACACGCATATCAGTTGACCGCGTAACTACTGATCGTCGTAGCCAAGGCTGCGTAGCGCGCGCTCGTCGTCCGACCACCCGGATTTGACCTTGACCCAGAGGCGAAGCATTACCTGAGTGTCAAATAGCCTCTCCATATCTGACCGCGCCTCACTACCAATAGAGCGCAAGCGAGCACCTTTCTCACCGATCAGTATTTTCTTCTGCCCCTTCCGCTCCACAAAAATCAGCGCCGAAATATGCAAGATGCCTTCTTCCTGAGCAAAATCCTCAATTTCTACTGTAACGGTGTAAGGCAGCTCATCACCCAACTGCCTGACGATTTTCTCCCGCACGATCTCTGAGGCCAGGAAGCGCTGGCTGCGATCTGTCAGCTGGTCTTCCGGGAAAAAAAATACAGAGGCAGGTAGCCTTTTCACTATTTCCTCTTCAAGAGCGACCACATTGTGCTGCCGCAGGGCAGACACCGGCAGGATCGCACCAAATCCAGCTTTTGACGACAGTTGTTCCAGATGTGGCAGAAGCTCTCGCTTGTCTTCCAGCAAATCGACTTTATTCACAACCAGCAATACAGGCACCTCGATGCCCTGCAGCTGATCCAACACCCATTCGTCCTCAGAAGTCCAGGCCGTACGATCTACCACAAATAATACCAAATCGACGTCCTGGATCGCAGAGGACGCCGCCCGATTCATATACCGGTTGATGGCCTTGTCTGCATCTTGATGCAGACCCGGTGTGTCAACAAAGATAACCTGCGCGTCTCCCTCTGTTTTTATCCCAAGCACTTGATGACGCGTGGTCTGCGGCTTGCGCGAGGTAATACTGATTTTTTGCCCAAGCAGATGATTCAGCAGCGTAGATTTTCCGACGTTGGGCCGCCCTATAATAGCGACATAGCCGCAGCGAGTGGCGGCTTCAGCGACCATGAACGAGCAACTTCTCCAGCACTCTGCTGGCAGCGTCCATCTCAGCCTTGCGCCGACTGGAGCCTTTTCCGCTTGCGTCAATGGAGCGTTGTGGTAGCTGACAAATCACCTTGAACTGCCTGTCATGATCTGCGCCCGCGGTCTCTACTACTGCATACTCTGGCAGAGGTTCTCCTCTGTGCTGCAGAAATTCCTGCAGGCGAGTCTTGGCGTCTTTGGCACCCGGAGACAGTTGCTCCAGTCGCGCTTCGAACAACTTGTGCACACAGCCCTGACACTCTGCATAGCCTCCGTCTAGAAAGAGTGCACCTAGGATCGCCTCCAGCGCATCTGCAAGTATCGAAGCACGTCTATGACCGCCACTTTTTTTCTCTCCGGAGCCAAACTTGAGATACTCCCCCAGTGGAATCTCGCGGGCGACTTCGGCGAGCGTATCACCGCTCACCAACGCGGCGCGCATGCGACTGAGTTCGCCCTCACGGGATTGAGGAAACCGCCGAAATAGCATGTCTGCGATAACGTGGTTCAGGATAGAGTCTCCAAGAAACTCCAATCGCTCATTATTGCGGCTCCCTGCGCTACGGTGAGTCAGGGCGAGCTCGAGCAATCCAGGGTCTTTGAACTTATACCCTATGACTTTCTGCAGGCGGAGAGTATCAGTCATCGGCCTTTAAGGTGGCGTCGTGAGCGGTGTCGGATCACCAATTTCAAACAGCAGATCATCAAATTTCAGAACTGCATCGATACGCCACAGGATAGGCATTCTGACCTCATAGCGAGCATCGATGTAATGCTTGCCCTTTTTTCGATAAACCTCCACTTCCTTCCAATTTAATGCATAGATCTGGTTTGTATTGAAGGTGTAATCCACCTTGCGACGAATGTCCGAGCTACTTTTTTCAACCGACTCCGGATCCTTGACGATATCGACAACGATATCTCTGACCGAAAGGAATTCGAAATACGGCGGTATCATCTTTATGATGCACATGGCGAAAAAACCAAGCATCGCCAAGACACCTAATATTCCAAAAATACCCATGCCGTGCTGTCGACTACGCGTAATCATGATGCCCCCTAGCGTACCTCTTTTATTTATTGTATCGCACCAACCCGACTGAAGCTGGGCACACTCAAAAAGCGGTCCCAATGCATCCAGATTGCAAATGCCTTGCCAACAATATCACCCTCGGGCACCTGGCCCCACACTCTGCTGTCACTACTATTATCACGATTGTCACCCATCATGAAATAGTGGCCTGGCTTAACAACCTCGGAAAAATCCGCACCCCTGCGGTGAATATCAACTTGCATTAGATGATCTGATCCACCCAGCTTTTCGAGGCCGACCTGTAGGCGTGGGGTTGATTTATCACCCAGCAAACGCCGTGGAAGAAGTTCACCGTTCACAAATAGTTGCTTATCTTTGTACGTTACCGTGTCTCCAGGCAAGCCAATGACGCGCTTTATAAAGTAGGTATCGTTCATATGGGGCGGGAAAAATACCATCACATCGCCCCGCTCGGGCTCGTTGAGGGAAAGCACCTTTGTTCGTATCACTGGGAGACGAATGCCGTAGGTGAATTTATTAACCAGTATGTAATCACCGACTTCCAGCGTTGGCACCATCGAGGACGAAGGAATCTGGAAAGGCTCCACCAAAAACGAACGCAATATGAAAACAATGAAAAGCACCGGGAAAAATGAGCGCGCATACTCTACAGGAAGAGGCTCCTTAGCCTTCGCCAGACACTTCTCGTTGTATTCGAGAGCATCACGGCTACCTTTTTCGTCCCAGCGAGGGTATCTGGCCTGCAACTCCTCGACAATCCGCCTTCGTCCAGGCGCAAAAAACAGGCTATCAAGCAGCCAGAGAAGGCCGCTAGCAAAAACCAGTAGCACCAAAATAAGCGGAAAATCCAGCGTGAAGTCACTCATTAATCAACCATCCACTTTAAGTACGGCCAAAAACGCCGACTGTGGAATTTCCACACGTCCTACCTGCTTCATACGTTTTTTCCCTGCCTTCTGTTTGTCCAGCAATTTACGTTTGCGACTGACATCACCGCCGTAGCACTTCGCCGTCACATTCTTGCGTAATGCCTTAACGGTTTGTCTTGCCACAATTTTTCCGCCCACAGCGGCCTGTATCGCAACATCAAACATTTGCCGGGGAATAAGCTCTTTCATCTTCTCCGTCAACGCTCTACCGCGCGACTGGATATGATCCCGATGAACGATTACGGCCAGCGCATCAACCCGTTCCGCGTTGATTAGTACATCCAGACGGGACAGCGTTGCCGCCTGAAAACGCTCGAAAGCATAATCAAGGGACGCATAGCCCCGACTAACTGATTTCAGGCGGTCGAAGAAGTCGAGCACAACCTCAGCCATAGGAATATCGTATACCACGGACACTTGCGTTCCTAAAAACTGCATATCATGCTGAGTGCCGCGTTTTTCGACGCACAGTGTAATAACATTGCCAAGATACTCCTGAGGTACGAGAATATTGCAGCGCGCTATAGGCTCACGCATTTCCTCAATATCCGCCATATCTGGAAGAGCCGACGGGTTATCAACAAGCACAATATCCCCGCTTTTGTTCAGCACTTCATATATTACGGTTGGTGCCGTCGTAATAAGATCGAGATTGTATTCGCGCTCCAGACGCTCCTGAATGATTTCCATATGAAGCATGCCAAGAAAGCCACAACGAAATCCAAACCCCAGAGCGTCTGAACTCTCCGGCTCATATTCAAGCGAGGCGTCATTAAGCGTAAGCTTGGCCAGTGCGTCTCGGAAGTCCTCATAATCGTCCGAAGAGATCGTGAAGATGCCCGCATAAACCTGCGGCTTCACACGCTGAAAGCCGGGTAGCGGCGAGACGTCGGCCTGTTTTGCGTGCACTAGCGTATCGCCCACTGGGGCCCCATGGATATCCTTGACGCCCGCTACGACAAAGCCGACTTCGCCGGCCCGTAGACAATCCTGCTCCACCCGCTTGGGAGTAAAAATACCCAGACTATCGACTTGCTGAGCTTTTCCAACAGAGTGAGCTATGATCTTGTCGCGCCTCTTTAGCACGCCCTGCTTCACGCGCACCAGTGATACAACACCCAGGTAGTTATCAAACCAGGAATCAATAATCAGGGCCTGCAACGGCGCGTCACGATCGCCCTCTGGCGCTGGTATGGACCGAACGATACCTTCCAGAGCATCTTCGATACCGAGGCCAGACTTCGCACTCACCAGACAGGCATCGCTGGCATTGATACCGATGATTTCCTCGATTTCAGTCTTCACCTTATCCGGATCGGCCTGCGGCAAGTCCATCTTGTTCAGAATGGGCAATACTTCCAGGCCCTGCTCAATCGCGGTGTAGCAGTTCGCGACTGACTGCGCCTCTACCCCCTGCCCCGCATCGACCACCAGCAGCGCTCCCTCGCAAGCGGCAAGAGAACGCGACACTTCGTAGGAGAAATCCACATGACCCGGTGTATCAATGAAATTGAGTTGGTAGGTGTTACCATCCTGAGCCGGATAATCCAGCGTGACACTCTGGGCTTTGATTGTAATACCCCGTTCGCGCTCAATGTCCATTGAGTCGAGAACCTGTTCATCCATTTCGCGATCACTGAGACCGCCGCAATGCTGTATAAAGCGATCCGCCAGAGTCGACTTACCGTGGTCGATATGGGCAATAATGGAAAAATTGCGGATGAGGTTGAGGTTGCTCACTCGTAAGCTCGATTAGCTGTTTGACGGTTTGAAGAAACAAAAAAGGCCCGCGATTGTACCCCAACGTGACAGCCACCGCCATGACGCCCCCACAACAGGGCGCCCGAGCCTGGAGCCTATCGGCACCTCGCTCAGTCGGGCACTTTGAGCCCAATGAACAGGGGCGAACCCTGACGAATCAGGCGCAGCGGCACGGATTGTCCACCCTTAAGCTTTTTGACAACGTTCTCAAACACCTTCACGCTCTTTATTGGCTGAGTGTCCACCAAAGTGATGAGGTCTCCCACCCTGACTCCTGCCTCTGCAGCGGATGAGCCAGGCACTACCCCGCGAACAATGACGCCTCCGCTGATGCCGTTCTGCTCCAGGTTCTGCGCATCAACCGCTTCAACCGTCATTCCCAGCCGACCGCCGCCGGCAGCACCAGACTTACCGTTTGCGCTTGCCTGTTTCTCATCGGCACCCAATCCGCCGACCTTCACTTCCCGAGTAAGTCGCTTTCTGTCGCGCATAATCTCAACCGCGACTTCCTTGCCTGGCGTAACCAAACCAACGATATGTGGCAGCGATGCAGAAGTGGGGATCGAGCTGTCATCAAATGTCACGATAATATCGCCACTTTCCAGCCCCGCATCTTCTGCCGGGCTGCCCGGTGACACAGAGACCACCAGAGCGCCCTCAGGCCTATCCAGACCGAATGAATCCGCCAAGCTCTTATCAACATCCTGTATTGTTACGCCCAACCAACCTCGAGTCACACGACCTTTTTCCTTGAGCTGTTCCACCACATTGCGAGCGACAGGCGCGGGTACGGCAAACGACAGACCAATAGAACCGCCGCTACGAGTAAAAATCTGCGAATTGACGCCGACGACTTTTCCTGCGAGGTTGAATAAAGGCCCCCCCGAATTCCCCGGGTTGATTGCCACATCAGACTGTATAAAAGGCACATAGTTCTCATTTTCGCGGGTAGGCAGGCTGCGCCCTTTTCCGCTGATAATGCCCGCGGATACAGAGTAATCGAGGCCAAACGGGCTGCCGATGGCCAATACCCATTCACCGACCTCCAGTGCGTCGTCATCGGCAAGCTCCACCATCGGCAGGTCTGAGCCCTCAATCCGCAACAGGGCGAGATCGGAGCGCGGATCCGTACCCACAATTTCAGCCGTGTACTCACTGCGATCAATCATTCGCACGAGCACACTATCCGCCCCTTCTACAACATGATTATTAGTCACGATGTAGCCATCTTCGGAGATAATAAAACCAGACCCCAGGCCCATGCGTTCCTGACCCGGCGGCGGGCCGCCCCTGAACTCAAAAAATCTACGCAGCTCTTCCGGCATTTGGGGGTTGCCATCGACTGGGCCGGGCTCGGCCTGTTCTACCAAAATTTTGACTACCGCAGGCGATTTCTCGCGCACAATATCGGTGAAGTCGGGCAACCCGGTGAGTGCTAATGACGCGCCAGACCAGACGATCAGCCACACCAGAAACGTACTTTTGAGAAACGCTTTAACACTCATAAGAAAAATCCAGAAAAATAACGGTTACGTGTTAGTTTAAGGTTTCAACCTGAGAATAATCAGGCGCTACGGCCATCACACGCCCTTGCAACAGCGGCTGGTAGGCAGGGTCATCATGGTG
>CAJQQW010000075.1 GCA_905480565.1 uncultured Halioglobus sp.
ACCGTTGATCAGCCACGGTATCGCTCAATTGGAGGAATTCGCAGAATTATCCATCGTCGTGCTGTCCCCAGGTTCGTAATGACATATTGGCGCGTATCCTGATGCAGTTGATCCCGGCCCTTGGTGCGCGTAACATTCCGAATCCCGTAAAGTTGTAAAATCAATCATGACTGCATTGCGCCCTTTGCTCTTCCTCCTCATGCTTTTCCACGGCCTGTGTGTCTGGTCCCAGGAGGTGGAGCCTACTGCAGACCCCTGGGAATCGATGAACCGGCGAATTTTTGCCTTTAACGATACGCTGGACAAGTATGCCTTGTTGCCTGCGGCTCGCGGCTATCAGTTCATCATGCCGGACCCGGCGGAGGAGGGCGTGGGGAATTTTATCTCCAATATCTATGAATTCAACACTATGTTCAATTTTCTGCTACAAGGGCGTCCGGGGGATGCATTACAAAGCGCGGGTCGTTTTCTGGTCAATACGACAATGGGATTGGCAGGTCTGCTGGATGTCGCTACGCCGATGGGCATAGCGCATGAGCCTGCGGATTTTGGACAGACCCTGTATACATGGGGCGTGGATCGAGGCCCTTACGTGGTTCTTCCTGTTTTCGGGCCGAGAACCGTGCGCAGTGCCACGGGTTATTTTGTTGATACCTATACGTCACTGCCTTCCTTTGCCGTCGATAGGCAGTGGGCATACCTTTTTTGGGTTGTTGAAGCGCTGGACCTGCGGGTCGATCTGATGCAGGCGGAAAACCTCCTCTCCGGGGATCGCTATATCTTCGTGCGCAACGCCTATTTGCAGCGCCGGGAATACTTCCTTACCGGCGAAATCCAGGATAGTTTTTCGATCGAGGAAGAGGGCGACGAATACATCGAGTTTTGATTCGTCCTGGTGCTGTTTACCTTCGGTTTTTCCCCGTTTACGCTGAATAATTGTAAAATTCTGCCAAAGCCCATTTCCGTGCCTTGCCTGACACCGTTGATGGGCGTAAGTTGGCGATCAGTGCATTGCTAGTTCGCTGTAAATGAGTGCTTCTAAAGGTAATCTTCTTATTATAGACGATCAGGGCGCGCGAGCCCGGGTGCTGGCAGATATGCTGTCTGTGCACGGCTTTGACTCCCAGATAGTCACCGATGTTGCGAACACGGCTTACTCTTTGGGCTGGGACAGCGATATTGACGTCATTCTGTGTGAATTGGAGTTGAAAAACTTCTCGTGGGAGGATGCTCGATTTGCCCTGCGCACCATGGACGTGCAGGTGCCTGTCATCATGCTGTGTGGCACGGCTGAAGTAGAGCCGATGATGAATGCGCTGCGATTGGGAGCGGCGGATTTCTTCCTGCGCCCGGTGGACGAACGGGCGTTGATCAAGTCGTTGCAACGTTGTGTCCGGCAACGCCGTTTGCGCAGGGAATTACAGGAGTCACGCGAAAGTCTCGAGGCGGCGAACCGGGAACTGCGCGGCACAGTTAAAATGCTGGAGCAGGATCAACAGGCTGGTCGTCAGGTGCAGTTGCGTATGCTGCCGCATTCGCCTCTGGCGCTGAATGACTATGTCTTCAGCCACTCCGTTGTCCCTTCGCTTTACCTCAGTGGCGATTTCACGGATTACTTTACCCTGGGCGATCATCATGTCATTTTTTTTATGGCAGATGTTTCGGGCCATGGCAGCTCCTCGGCGTTTGCTACGGTTTTGTTGAAAAATCTCTTTGCCCGCAAACGCTCTGACTTTTCGCGGCGAGGAGACCAGACCATAATGGATTTAGCGGCCATGCTGGGCCACGCCAATCAGGAGTTGTCAGACCTTCAGGTGGATAAGTTTGCCACTATGCTGGTGGGCTTGCTAGATATGAGAAACAACAGCTTGAGCTACAGTGTGGCAGGTCATTTGCCTCTTCCGGTGCTGGTATCAGACGACGGTGCGCGCTATCTTGAAGGTGGAGGTTCTCCTGTTGGCATGCTTGCGGACGCACAGTATCACGTAGATCAAATCGTGCTTCCCGAGAAGTTCACGCTGGCTTTTTTTTCAGACGGAATACTTGAAATTCTTCCCCCGAAAAATTTGATAGATAAGGAAAAATACTTGCTGGAGGAATTGACTCGGAGTGCAGATGCTCCGCAAGAACTCATCGAGCGCCTTGGATTGAATACTATAACTACAGCGCCTGATGATATTGCTGCACTATTTGTGAGCAGGCAGGTCTGATATGCAGAGCGGGCGCGTATTGGCAGCGAATCATAATGGCGCCTATGTCATTCGGTTTGTGGGAGATGTGCGCCTGACTCTGTGCACCAGTATTGATGATTATTTTCAGCATATGTTCGAGGATCCTGAATTTACCAGTGTTTGGGTCGATCTCTGCGGCGCGGAGGGTATCGACAGTACAACGCTGGGGCTGCTCGCAAAATTGGCGCTGAAAGTGAAGGACGTTTTCGGCTTCGAGCCAGCCATTTATTCCTGCGAGCCTGGCATTAATCGTCTCTTGCGCAGCATGGGTTTTGAGCGTCTGTTTCAACTACACGAGCAGGTGTGTGAAAAGCCTGAGAATATTATTGATATACCTGCGGTTCAGGGCACTGAAGATTCCGTTAGAGAAAAGGTGATTGAAGCACACAGGATTCTGATGAATATTTCAGATGAAAACCGTGGCAGGTTCAAGGAACTTGTCAATGCTTTAGAGCGCAGCTGAGTGGCTTGCCAATCAGCTTAGGCGGCTGATTCTCTGGCTGACAATTTGCTTTGGATATAGTCTGAATGAGGTACATAGGTCAGCTCGGCGACCTGTCGAATCAGGTGTTCTTCATATTTGTCCAGGTCATTATCAGCATAAGCCACTGACCACATGGCATCGATTAGCCTGAGTTTTTGCTCCGCACTGTAGTGATCATTTATCACCCGAGTAAATTCATACAGCGATGTAGCTTCATCCACTCGCTCCTCGGCGGCAACAACAAGTTCTTTTATTTGCTCCTTACTAAGCTGGAGGGAGTCTGAGAGTAACTCTGTAAGGCGAGCCTGCTCTGCATCGTCGTGGACAAAATCGGCGCGGGCTGTTTCTATCATCAGGGCGGCCGCGGCCATATGCAGCGCGCGTTGGCGGGATTCCAGAGAGTCTCGCTCAGGGTTTTCAAACAATGACTTCAATACCTGAATCATGACTGTCCCAGCAATTGAGTGACGCCAAGTGTTACGAAATTCGCGGCGTATTACAAGTGGCCGGCGGCACTGTTGTTCGTCCGGGCTATGGATTCTCTCACCATTTCATGAGCCTGCTCGAGAACTGCGATGCCGGCGCCCTCGCGGTAGGCGTTTTCGCTTAGATGGCGGCGAAACTTTCTGGCACCAGGCAGTCCCTGGAACAGGCCCAGAAAGTGCCGAGTCATATGATTAAGTGGCACGCCGCGGGCCAATTGGAGGCGGGTGTAGGGAAGCAGGGTGTCCAGAACCTCGTCCCGGCTGATTGCGGGGTTGTCTAGACCAAACAGAGATCGGTCTACATCAGCGAGTAACCAGGGATTCTGGTAGGCCTCGCGTCCCAGCATGACCCCATCTACGGCCGCAAGATGCGTCTTGCACTCCGCAAGACTCCGGATGCCGCCGTTGATGACGACCGTGAGCTCGGGAAAGTCATTCTTCAGTCTATAGACCCACGGATAGTTTAGCGGAGGAATCTCGCGGTTCTCCTTCGGTGAAAGCCCCTGCAGCCAAGCTTTGCGGGCATGTACGATAAATACGGAGCACCCTGCCGCCGCTACTGGCTCAACAAAATGCGCGAGCTCTTCGTAGGTCTCCATTTGGTCTATGCCGATGCGGTGTTTTATCGTGACGGGTAAATTGCAACTGTCAACCATGGCCGCGACACAATCGGCTACTCGTTGAGGTTCCGCCATTAGACAGGCTCCAAATCTCCCGGACTTGACCCGGTCTGATGGGCAACCGCAATTCAGGTTAACTTCCTGGTAGCCCCATTCCTGTGCCCACCTGGCACAGCGTGCGAGATCGGAGGGGTCACTACCCCCCAGCTGCAGTGCGACTGGGTGCTCTTCATCATTGAAGTGCAAGAAACGCTCACGGTCGCCATGAATGAGTGCGCCGCTGGTGACCATTTCTGTATACAACAGAGCCTTT
>CAJQQW010000076.1 GCA_905480565.1 uncultured Halioglobus sp.
GATCGTACACCGCCTCCACCTTGATCCCGTCCGGTAGAGAGGGCTGGATGGTCTCCAGCTTTTTGGCCACCGCCTGCGCCACCGATCGGGAATTCTCTCCCACCAGCATCATGGCCGTGCCCATCACGGTTTCCTTGCCGTCGCGAGTGGCGGCGCCGGTGCGCAGTTCCTTTCCAATCGCGACCTCGGCGACATCGCTGACCTTCACTGGAGCGCCATTGCGGTTGGCAATCACCACCTGTTCGATATCGCCTATCGTCGCCAGCTGCCCCGGTGCGCGCACTAACAGCTGTTGGCCGTTGCGCTCTATATACCCGGCGCCCCGATTGGCGTTATTGCGACGTAGGGCCTCCGCCACGTCATCCATCGTGACGCCAAATTGCAGTAATAGCTGCGGCAAAGGTGTGACGTGGTACTGCTTGTTGAAGCCCCCAATGGTATTGACTTCGATCACTCCCGGCACCTGGGCCAACTGGGGCTTGATAATCCAATCCTGGATTTCTCGCAGGGCTGTGGCGTCCAATGGGCGACCATCTGCCTGGGTAGCACCCGGAAGTGCCTCCACGGTGTACATTAAAATTTCACCAAGACCGGTCGCGATGGGGCCCATCTCCGGTTCCAGTCCGGGCGGCAGGGCATTCTTGATGGCACCGAGGCGCTCGTTGATCAGGTTGCGGGCAAAGTACAGGTCGGTTCCCTCCTCGAACACCACCGTGACCTGAGAGAGGCCGTAGCGTGACAGGGAGCGGGTGTACGACAGGTTGGGAAGGCCGTACAGCGCCGTTTCCACCGGAAAGGTGATGCGCTGTTCCGCCTCCAGGGGGGAGTAACCCGGTGCTTCGGTGTTGATCTGCACCTGGACATTGGTAATGTCCGGTACCGCGTCGATGGGCAGGCGCTGAAAGCTCCATACCCCCACCCCGACAAGCACGAGAATAAGGGACAACATCAAAAACCGCCGCTCTACCGAGAGGCGTAGAATTGCATTGATCATATGGCCTCCTGGTTAGTGGTCGTGGGATGCGCCGGATTTTTCGATATCCGCCTTGATCAGGTAGCTGTTCTGCACCACGTAGCGGTCACCCACACGCAGGCCTTCCAGCACCTCGGTCTTGGTGCCATCGCTGCGACCGAGGTCCAGGGGGCGAATCTCGTAGGTGTCGTCCACCTGGGTAAAGACCACGGTCCAGTCGCGAAAGGACTGCAAGGCGCGATTTTCTACGGTCAGTGTGGCGTCCACCGTTTCCACCACAATGTCCCCGGTCACCAGCAAACCCGGAGTGAGCATGCCGTCAGTATTGTCTACCTCCACCCTGGCCAGAGAGTAGGGGGCTGTGCCGGGAGCAGGCAGCAGGTGGCGAATGGTGCCTTCCCGATCGATACCCTCGGCTCGCAGCAGGACTTTCTGGCCGACGGCAATTTCGGCCCTCTGGCCAGGGAACACCTTGAGTTCGGCCCACAGGGTGGTCAAGTCGGCAATAGCGAACAGAGATTGCGCTCCGGTCATTTCCCCGCTACTGCCCCGGCGCTCGATCACGACGCCGTCAATGGGAGCGCGCAGCTCGTAGGTTTTGAGGCTTTCATCCGACTCCACTTGCGCCAGCAGATCGCCTTTAGTAACACGATCGCCCAGATCAACGCTGACCCGGGTAATGACGCCTGGGAAGCGGGCACTGACCCTCGCCAGCTGCTGAGGTGCCATGGTCAGGTTGCCGTAGGCCGTCACAGTGCGCTTGATGGCTCCAGTTCCCGCTTCAGCCGTCGCAATCCCTGCGCGTTGAGCGATATCCGGCGCGATACGGGTACGACCTTCGTGGGACTCCCATTGCCAGCGGTACTTCTTGCCTTCCATGGCAAGCGTGACTTCGACGTCGAAGGAATGGGGTTCATTCACCACGCCGTCCCCCAGCCAGTAGTCGCTTTGATAATCGAAGTTGAAAGTGTCCACTTGCCCGCCCAGCCGTGTGAGATTGACGCTGAGTTCAATGTCGTCGATCACGGGCTTCCCATTGTCTGTAACCCAGGCACGATATTCGGGAGGGACGTCCCGTTCAAAGATTTGCAGTTCGACCGTGGTATTCTCCTGCTGCAACAGAATGCCTCCGTGAGGTCCCTTGGCGTCTGCCTGCGATTCACCCTGTGGTTGCTCAGCGGCGTGCAGTGGGCTGACCGCAAGGCAGGTGGCTGCCAGTAGCAGAGAAAGTTGTTTAATTAGTTGCATGGCTGGAATCCTGAATTTGTGGGTTAGCGCTCGGAATGCTCGCGAGCGGCTGTGCCGTCAGTTGTTCGATCAACGCCTGGTTGAGCAGCGCCGTGGTGGCAGCGTCAACCAGTGCCATCTGTGCGGCGAGTAGCTCTCGCTGCGCGGCAGTCCACTCCACATAGCTGTAGCGGCCGCTCTCGTAGGCATCGCGGGTCTGGGTTAACGCCTCGCTCAGATCGGGCAGCATCTGGCTGCGAATCCGCTCCACTGCCTCGATGCTCTGCTGACGCAGGTGATAGGCTTCAAACAGACGTGAATGGAGACGCAGCAGGGTGTCCTGCCGACGATAGCCGACCTCATTGCGTGCGGCCTGGGCAGCGCGTACTTCGCCGCTATTGCGCCGTCCTGCAAAGAGCGGTACGGAAAAACCCGCGATGAAGGCTGTGTCATCCTGTTCCTCGAAGCGGCGGATGCCGACCTCCCAGCGGATATCACTCTCGGACTGACTGCGTGCCAGCTGAATTTCGGCTTCACGGATACGCTGCTCGCTGGCATAGACCTGAATGGCCGGACTGTCGTTGACCCGCTGGTAGAGTGCCTCGAAGCCGTCCGACGAACCGAACTGAAACAGGTCGCCTTCCAACAGCTTGAAGTCCGGATTGGTATCACCCCAGAGGGAAGCCAGAGCCATTTTCCGGTTCACAAACTCGGCTTGAAGGCGGGACTGCTCGATCTGGCTCTGGATCAGCGCGGCCCTGGCACGCAGAACTTCGGCCTCTGGCGTGGCACCCCGGGTTGCGCGCTGGGCGATGATCTCGTGGGTGGCCCCGGCCAGACTCACTGCCTCGGCGGCCAGCTGGAGCTTCTCCTGAAGCGCCAGAGTGGCGACAAAAAGCTGGGTCACCCGCCCAAGCACATCCAGGGTCTCCGCTCGGCGTTCGGCCTCCATCAGTCCGTATCGAGATTCAACGACGTTGACGCGGGCCCGGCGCTTGTCCCCGAGTTCGAGTACCGACGACAGGGACACGGTGTACTCCGCCCCGTCGACACCCTGCAGATTGTCACTGCCCAGGAAATTTTCCACTTCCAGGCCAGTCTCCAGGGCGGGACTTTGATCCGCGGTAAAGCGGCCACCAGCAAGGGCTTCAAGACGAAGGTCGAACACCTGCAGGCTAGGGTTTTGCGCCATGGCTCGGGATAGCGCTTCGGAAAGGGTTAACGGCTGTTCTCCCGAATAGGCAACGGCGGGATTAAAAACCATTACCAGCAGGGAAAATACATGAAGAATAAGGTGATACGGCAAAGCGCACCACCCAGTACTTCTGGGCATTGCAGACAGCATGAGACTGCTCCTACGAAAGTCTAAATGACAGTTATTCCCCGGGCGGGGAATGAGGTCGCAGGATCAGGAAATAGGAGGACGGTACGGGGCGGAAGGAGCGCCGGAGGAAAGGTTGATCTGATAGTTCAGGGGCCCATGATCGCGCATAGCACCCAACGCATCGTGCGGACCATTAAGGAGCACGACCTGAAGGTGACCGTGGCATTGATGGCAATGCCCCGAAGCAGAATCATGCTCGGCTGGGGCCTGTTCGCCTGATTGAGTGTCCACATTGCCGTCGGAGCTATGCCATTGTTCAGTAGCGTGGTGGTCGACTCCAGGGTGATAAACCTGATCCAAATCGGCAGTAGCAACCGCTGACTGCAATGCAGTCATCAGCGCCAAAACCAAAATGAGCCAGTGTTTCACTATCGGGACCGCCCGTTGGAGCAGGGTTTCCAGTATAGCAAACTAGCTTATCGATAAACAGGCGCGCCCGAGAATGGGCCAGAAGGACCTGCCATGCCTGACTCTTCTGCTCAAGACGCAGCGCCTCAGGGAACCTCTGTGTTTGTCATGCCCGAGTAGCGTCAGGGATCAGGAGGCCAGGCACCCACTTGAGGAAAGCCACCATACCGAACAACTCGACCAGGGACTGGAAAACGATGACAACGACGGCGGCATGCCATACCTCTGGCAGTGAGAGCGCGAGCGGCAGCATGACGAACGAGTTGCGGGTGCCCAGGCTGAAGACGAGGGTACGGCCGACGGTGGGGGTGAGCCTGAACAATCCACTCAGCACCTTGCCGATGATGGCGGCGGCAACCAGGTAAAGTACGAAGACCAGGAGCGCCGACCAGAGCAGGGAGCCATTGTCGATTACCAGGCTGACCTGGGAACCGGCAATCAAAAACACTACCAGTGCCAGCAGTGGTATCGGTAGCCACCCGAGCCAGCTGACAAGTGTTTGCGCCTGTTGATGCCTAAGCGCCATGCGTTCGGTCAACCAGGCCAGAATCAGCGGTGTGACAATCAGGCCGAAGAAAGCGGGCAGCAAGTGGCTGCCAACCGCCAGCTCGATGGCGAGGTCACCCATGAAGAGCCAGATATAGACCGGTAGCAATACGAGTTGGACAATCAGGAGGACAGGCGCAGCCGCTATCGCCCGGGCGCCATCCCCACCGCCAAGATGGGTGAAACTGATGAACCAGTCGGTGCAGGGTACCAACAGGACCAGGAGCACGCCGAGACGGATGGCGGGCTCGTCCGGCAATAGCAACAACAAGCCGCCGATAACCAGGGGCATCAGGACAAAGTTGCCGGTCAGCAGCGCGAGCAGAAACCGGCGATCGGCGAACGCCGCCTTCAGGTGGTTCAACGGCACCTGAGTGAAAGTGGTGTATAGAAGAATACCCAGGGCTGGCCAGAGCAGGAGTTCCCAATGACGGGTCTGCCCCGGCCATACCCAGCCGATGACCATGCCCGCCAGTATGGTCAGCAGATACAGCCAGACCTGATATTGCTCCAGTTTGTCACGCATCTAGCGATACTTCCGCGGAGTTTGTCGGGAGCAGTGGGATACCACAGGTTGTCAACCTGGTCCAGTTGAGGTCTCACTTGATACCGCAGTGTTGCATTCGCAGGTACACAACATGGATCGACAAACTGCCTGGTTCTTATCCAGCTGGTTTTTACTGCCGGACTTTTGCCGGTTTGAGCTCTGCGGAGTAGTGCATGGTGGTGCGATTTGCAACGGGCGACCCACCATAAAGTTTAATAAAAACAACAGGTTAAAATTTTAGTCGATATCTACGAACCAGGCGGTCGCACGTTCGAATCGTGCCAGGCGCGCCAATTCCGTAAGGGTCTGCAGCTTAGCAGCCACTAACCTTCCCGCGCATTTCCGGCAGTTTTCCGACACTTTCCTCCTTCTGCCGCTTTATCACTGTCAGGGTGGGCGATTGCGCGCGCCCACGATCGGTCACCTTCTCCGCGGCATCCAGCAGTTCGCCGAGTTCGGCTGCCGAGTAGTGGGTGGTGATATCACCACTGGCATGCCCCAGCAGCGCCTTGCGTGTTTCCAGTGGAACCGCCGCGCCTCGCAGCCTTCGGCCGAACGTATGGCGCAAATTGTGAACGCCTTTGAGTATGGTGCTGTCCGTCGGTAACCCGGCCTTCGTCCAGGCCCTGATCCACGCGCTGGTCCGTAACTTCCCGACCGGGTTGCCCCGATAGGTAAACACGAAGTCCTCGTGGATCCCCCGCCGTGAATCGACTACTGCCTTCGCGACCGTGTTGAGCACCACCACCCGCTCGGTACTGGTCTTGGTGATCGACTCGGGCAGGACAAAGGCGAAAGTGGATAGATCATCCAGTTTTACCTCCCATGCCCAGCGCAGCTGGCAGACCTCTTGTTCCCGGCATCCCGTATTGACCGCAAACATCGCGGCATCCGCCAGGTGGCGGGGGAGCCTTGAAAAAAGCCTGTCCTGTTCTTCCCACGACAAGGGGTACGGTCTTTTCTGGCACCCCTTGAGCGATAGCCGACTGAGTTTGGGCGGTGCCTGTTTTAGCCACGGCAGCCCTTGCTCATTTCGCCATACCCGCGCCGCGCGATTGAGAACTGCACTGGCTGTACCAATCGCATTGTTAATGGATTTCGGGGCCTTCCCCAGACGGAGCCGCTCATCCACGAATGGCTTTAAAGTGCCGTCGTGGACCTGCTCCAGGGGCAGTGCGCCGATATACACGAACAACTGGTCCAGATGTATCGCTATCGTTTCTGCCGATGACGACTGTGCAATATCTTCGAGGTATCGCAGTGCCGCTGCCTCGAAGGTATAAACCGCTGCGGCTTGTTGCTTTGCCTCCTCTTGAATCTCCGCCAGTCGACGGATCAGTTTTTGCTCTGCCTCAGTGCGGCCAGATACTCCTGTGCTTTCGCGGAGCCAGCCGCCGGGGGCGTACTGCGAGCGTTTTTCGATATGCCAGATCCCGTTTTTGAGGCGGAGCCCCGGCATTTTGTTGCGCTTTGACATAAATCGTCCTCCAGAATTGAGCCTAAAGGACGACGCCCGTTGCGTTGGATATAGTCCTCCGCCCAGGCGTCGATTTCAAGTCTGTCGAAGAGAATGGTTTGTTGTCCCAGGGAAACCTCAGACAGGGCAGGGCGCACCACGCGATTAAAAGTATTCTTGTTGATCCCGAGGTAGGCCGGGGCATCGCGGAGTCGGATCAGGCGGGGTTGGATCTGCATGCCCTATCTGCCTATGTACACAGCAGTTATCTGGGCTCTGACATGGCCTATTTCAGCACTGATGGTCAGGCGGGCCTGCTGGTCGACCTGACGCTGTGACCCGGTTAATTGCTCTTTGGCGGGCCCGCCCGCATGGGGGCAGGGCCAACCTGTGAGTTCCCGGTACCGCTGCTGGGCATAGGCATGGCGCAGGCCGTGCATTTTGGATAAGCCGGCGTTGGCGGTGTGGCGTTCGTAGATCCTGAGCTGCTCGATGTATTGCCGGCCCCGGGGGATCAGCGAGCCGAAACCGGCCAGCCGCTTGGCCTGTTCCAGCAGGGCGCGTTGTTCCAGGGTGCGGATGGGGACGGTGCGTTCCCGTCCGCCCTTGGTCCAACTGGCCTTGAGGTGCAGGTGATCACCCCGGTCTGCCCAGCGGGGCTGGATCTTCAGGGCTTCCTCCCGTCGAAGCCCGAAGGCCTGTTGCAGGCGCAGGCTCATCCTCACATATTCATCTTTCACCAGGGCGAGTTGGTCCCTTTTCAGGTCCTTGGCCTTGCTGGTGCCGGATACGAACTGCCGGTCCGGTATGCCATAAAAGTCGTTGGAGCTGGCAACCACGGCCCGCTTGTTAACCTTCTCGGCCCACCAGCGTAAACAGCTCATCCGGTTCTTGATGGTGCCGGGTGAAAGGTTCTGTTTCAGCCACTCGTCCACCAGGGCCTGGACATGCTTTTGTTTGAGGGAGGAGGCCTTCAATTGCCGGAAGCCCAGCTCGTGCAACTGGTTGGCGATTGCGCTCAACTGGCGCTCACGGCCTACGCGGGTTTCGAAGCTGCCTTCATGGCTGTGTTTGCACAAGAGTTTCAGTTGGTAGTTCAGGTCTCGCATAGTGTTGTTTCCATCGGTGAGTGTTTCTGATCACCTGGCAACAATGCTGCGCAGGTCCGACGAGCGGTACGATCACGGGACACCAATCCCGGTTGACCTGAATGTGTCTGGCCATAGACAGCACGGTGTGTTTTCGCAAGAAAACTGGCCCGTGCAAACCAACGGTCATCCAGCCAAAGGCTGGTGGTGGATTTCTCCTTTTTAAGTTGAGCAGAGCGCACTGACCGCCAGTGCGTTTGCGTGGTTGAAGAAACTGTCTTTCAGGCCGGCATATATGCCCGGCCATCCACAGCGCTTATGGAACCGATCCCCGTACCAGGCGGGAGGGATTTGAAGGTGCGGTACCCAGACGAAGCGGCACTGCGATAGTTCGAAGAGGGACCCGGTCATCGCTGACCGTTGCGTCAAGAAGGGTCCTGAGTGACGCGTTCAGCAGATTCCAAAACTACCTGAATCCACCTACCCCGTTCGCTTTCGCAAGGTGGGGTCTTCCTTGCCACTTTAAGCGCAGTGGCAGCGACAAAATTCAGTGTTGGGGCCGATTATAGGAACACAGAATACGCGTGTCACAGAGAACTTCACCTGAATCGGGAGTGGTTTCTGCCCGGCAGCTGAAAACTTGCTGCCATCAAACGCCCTGAAAGCTCTCTGCAATGCAATTTTGGCCATATTTGACTGTGCCTACACGACCCAATCCACCTTTGAGGGGGTGGTTCCACTGTAACCACCCCTGAAAAGACGTTAAGCCTCGGTGTTGCCAAGATTGCCGCAATGTGCGCGCTGCCCACGTCACTACTCGCTTCGCGCCTTAGTGACGTGGGGTTTTGATGCGGAAAACGATATGCTCCGCTGTGAAAAGCCTATCAACGCCGGACGAAAACTGCACATTTGTACCCGCAAAAATCCACCATTGCCTTGGGGGAAGAGTGTTCTTCCAGACTCTTACCGAGAATTCTCTCGGGCGAGCGGCTAATGAGCTCGCGCCGGAACGCAGGCGGTACGGGGTGGTTTTTCGTGAATTTAGCGTTAAATCGAACAGAAGGATGGTGACTAACTACGTCTTGCAAAAGTCAGTGTTGCCGCAGCAGTGGGCTCTTGCAGCGAGATTTGCCAGGCGATGACATCGATATTCAGAATCTGCCTCCCACTTCGAACAAGGTAAGCGCGTGTATGCACGGCTAGATCACCCTTGGTGGGACGTAGAAAATTGATGTTGGCTGATAGGAGTGGGCACACTTCGTCGGCTGATACCTTTAAAGTTTGCAACGCACCGGTAAGCTCGAGAACGCCTACAACTACTCCTCCGTGCCACGCTTGCAACAATGGGTTACCAGTAAAATGCTCTGCCCAAGGAGTCAGGCATTCGACATCTGGTTCGCATCTGACAAGCTCGGTCCCGTAATTTTTCGCATAGGGCGTCTCGTCGAGAAACTGGAGTAGATGTTTGTCCATCTTGATTAATCACCTCGTCGATAGAGCAAGCTTCGATCCAGGGCAGGACCTGGGCTGCCAATTTTGAAAATACCTTGCGCGTTACACAACATCTTTCTTCCGTCCAGGCTGCTGGCGAATGCACTGACATAGGCAAACCCGTTAATCTGCTGGTAGCACTCCGCCTGGATTCGAACATCAGTGCCTACGGGGGCGGAATGTATGTGGTCGATTCGCAGGTTGATGGTCGCAATGGCCTGTGGCACCGCGAGGCTTTGGAGGACTACGAAACCGCAGGCACTGTCCAGTGCGGCTGCCAGAGCGCCAGGGTGCAACGAACCATTTTCGTGCGCTGTTGCATGCTTTTCCTGGAAAGGCATTTCCAATACGACTCGGTTTTCCTCGGTAGAAACAAATTTCAGTGACATATCACTGTGAGCACCGATCCCGGCGCTGAACAACTCGTAAACTTTTTCCAGTTGGAGTGCATCCATCTTGTTCAGATTTCCGATTTTAATAGACGGGCAAGCTGACTTTCGGCGTCGGCGAGTAATGTGTAAACCACTGGAACAACAAATAAGGTAAGCACGGTTGAGGAAATTAGTCCGCCTATTACGAGTATACCCATTGAAGTGCGTAACTCAGCGCCATCAGACGTGGCCAGCGCTATAGGGATCATACCGAATATGGTAGAGAACGCAGTCATCAGTACTGGGCGTAAGCGTAAATGAGCCGCTTCGATCATAGCTTCCGCTGCGCTGTGGCCTTGCTCTATGGCCTGATTGGCATAGTCCACCAGAAGAATGCCGTTTTTCATAACCAGACCCATCAGCGCGACCAGACCGATTTGTGTCAAGACTGAAAGCTCGGAGTTAGTCCATGCGAGCAAGCTGAATGCGCCCACAAAAGACAGCGGAGCGGTAAGCATGATCACTACTGGTTGAGTATAGCTGTTGAATTGACTAGCCAGAATCATGTATAGACTGAGCATCGACATTGTTAGTGCAAAAAATATTGCCTCGACAATATCATTGATTTGCTCTGAAGTGCCTAGATATGAACTCTCGTATCCTGTAGCCATATCGAGATCACTAATAATCTCATCCATTTTTTTCATCAGCTCGCCTGTCGCGATCCCAGCGGGAGCGTTTGCAGAAATACCGATCTTTCGAGCCCGATTGTAGTGATCGATTTGTGCCGGGCCACTGGTTACGCTTACCTCTGCGACGTTACGGAAATCTATTAAGCTGTTGTCTGCCGCGCGTAATTGAATGAGGTCAAACTTTCCGATCTCGTCGCGGTACGTTTCTGCATATCTCAGGCGCACGTCATAGCGATTACCGAACTCTTCGTAACTTGTAACATCTACACCACCCATCGTGGCTCCAACAGTAGCGGCGATATCTCGAACCGAAATGCCCAAATCAGCGGCCCTGCGCCGGTTTATCGTAACCTGCAATTCAGGCTTGCCTGGCTCATAGCTGGACTTGATATCCCTGAAGAGGCCAGATTCTTCCATCTGGCTCGTGATAGTATCCGCGTATGTTCGAAGTTGTTCTAAATCATCGCCGCTTAAAGCCATCTCCATGTCGGCACCAAAGAATCCTCCTCCGGATATCCAGGGCACATCTGTCAAAGAGATGTGCTTGGCATCGGGTATGGCCAAAGCGAGCGCTGTGCGGACGTCATCCATCACTTCATACTGATGACTGCTCCTTTGTTGTTTCGGCGACAGACCAAAATAGAATGATAGTTCGTTTGCCTTGGCCTGAGCGCCGGAGCCAATAACAGTGAACACCAATTCAATATGTTCCAGGTCACTGACAGTTTTACTCACTTGAGTGGCAACACGCTTGGCCTGGGTAAGACCGGTTCCCAGAGGAAGCTCGACTTTGGCGAGAAACTCGCTTCTATCAGTTGCGGACGTAAATGAGAGGGGAACCTGACCCGCATTATAAACACCCATACCGACAGTGGCAGCGGCCAACAGCAGAACAAGCCAGCGAGCGCGAAGTGCGAAGCGAACGCCCTTAACGTAGGTTGTTTCCAGAAGTACATAGCCCTTATCCAGTAGCGCAAACATTCCTCTATGGCCGGAACTTTTTTTGAGCAGACGAGAGCTCAACATAGGCGTAAGGGTAACGGAAACAAACAGAGATAGTGCTACTGCCACAGCAATGGTGACACCGTATTGATAGAAAAACACACCAACCAGACCTGTGGTAAAGGAAATCGGCAAGAACACCGCCATCACACAAAGGGTGGATGCGATGACGGCAGTGGCAACTTTTCGCGTGCCCGTTGAAGCAGCTTCATTGAGGTCGAGCCCAGCTTCAACTTCGCGGTGTATAGATTCCAGCACAACTATGGCATCGTCTACGAGCAGGCCGACACACAGTGATATGGCAATCAGCGATACCATATTGATAGAAAAATCGAGTAGGTAGAAAGCGAAAAAAGTAGCGATGATTGCCGTTGGAATAGCGGTTGCAACAATTAGCGTGGCGCGTACGCTGAGTAAAAAGCAAAGTGTGACAATGACAACCAGGAGGATGCCTAGCAAAATATCGTTTGACACGTCTCGCACTGCGGACCCGATAAATCGCGAACTGTCCCTTACCGTGACAATGTTGATTTCAGCTGGTGTTTCTGTCTGAAGTTTGGTCAGCGCTGCCTTAACTGCTTTGGCAATACTGGTGGTATTGGTTCCAGATTGTTTGCGAATTTCGAGGCTTACTCCTGTTCTACCATCTAGCTCCGCGTAGCTGCGTTCATCCTCCAGACCATCCTCAACTTCGGCAACATCTATCAAGCGCACCATCGCCTTATCATCGCGAGAAATAATGATTTCACCCAACTCTTTTAAGCTGGTTACTTCGCCCATGGTTTTGATGGTCAGTTCCGTGGACCCGCTGTGGTAATCCAGGCGGCCGCCAGGGATGTCAGCATGCTCACGTTGGATAGCGCTGATTACATCGGCCGCAATTACGCCGTAACCCCGCATTTGTGGGGCTTTCAACCAGATGCGTACTTCCCGCTCGCGGCCCCCGACAAGAATCACGCTGCCAACGCCAGGTACTCTCTGCAAACGCTCTTTGACGACATCTTTGGCGAAGGCTGTGAGTTCACCCACTGGCCAGGGGCCGGATACAATCACCGAGACAATGGGTTCAGAATCCGGATCAAGTATGGAGACGACAGGCTGACTAACTGTGTCAGGCAGAAGCGGCAGAGTTTGACTGATTTTGTCCCGTATCTCCTGGGCCTTCAGGTTGGGATTTTCCTCCATATCGAATTCAAGGATTATCTGTGAAAAACCGTCACCGCTAATCGAGCGCATTGTATCGACGCCAGATATAGCGATTAGCTCTTCTTCAAGCCTCTCGGTAACTTCTGTCTCTACCGTGCTGGGAGAGGCTCCTTCGAGTATTGTTTCAACCGTTACAATGGGCACTTCAACGCTCGGGAACAGATCGATGCTTATTCGACCCATGGAGACCACGCCCAGCATCATGAGCGCAGCGGTCATCATGATCGCCAGCACTGGCCGGCGAATGCAGAGGTCAGCTATCCACATAGGGATGTTCTGAAATAGTGACCCGTGAACCATCAGAAACCTTGTGCATACTGGGGCCTACAACAAGGATCGCATTTGAGCTTACGCCCTGGAGTATCTCAAGCCGACCATCACTAAGCTCACGTACTTGCACTGTGCGTTGACTAACTACGCCATCTTCAACCACCAGGACAGAGCGGCTGCTTCCCAGTCCCATAGTAGCGTTGGGTGATAACATTAGCCCCTGTCTTGAAATGGGCATCAGCTCGACTTCAATGAAAAGCCCAGGTTTGATCGCATAATCCACATTTGGTATTCCCAGTCTTACATCGATAGTGCGAGTTTTGTGGTCTATTCGATCGTTGATCAGCGCCACTTCCGACTCATAGGTTTGATTCATACTCGGTATGTGAACCCTTCCGAGCGTACCCAACTGAATGGAAGTTAAATAAACTTCGGGCACGAACACCAGTGCCACCATGACATCAATCTCCTGGATTTGGAGGACTGGGTGCTCAGAGCGCATGATTGATGGGACGTATGCGCCTTCATCCACATGTCTCTGGGTGATAACGCCACGGTAGGGTGCTCGGGTTATTGAGTCGTCCAGTTCCTTCTGCGCCTCGGCAAGATTAGCGCTTGCAATACCGAGCTTCGCAGCCGATACCTCAACTTGTGTGCGCCTGTCATCGAGTTGCTCGACAGAGAATGCTTGCTTCTCTCTGAGTGCGATGGCGTTTTCAAGATCGCGTACCGAGTCTTTGTACTCTGCCTCTGCCAGGCGCTTAGCCTCAGAAAGACGCAGGACATTAATCTCGAAATCTTTCTGGCGCATACGCAGCAAGGGCTGCCCTTCTTCAACACGGCTTCCAACGTTGACATAGATTTCTTCGATGAGGCCACCAACCATCGGCGAAATATTGGTGGAGCGGCGTGCGAGAATGGTGCCGGTAACAAAAATAGGCTCAGATAATGCCGCTATTTCCGGACTCGTAATCGATACTACAACGGGTGACGAGGGCTGTGGAGTAATCCCAGTACTGGTTGTGCCATTTTGGGGTTCGCCATCGCAGCCCATGAGTATCGCTGCGGCCAAAATGGGTCCCACGGTCTGCATGATGTAACGCATACTATTGCTACCAACTAGTTCGAGAGGCATCATGAATTGACAAACCGCGATACCTACAACTAAAATATTAACTGTAGTTATATTAACTAGGATAACTAAATTGTCAACGCAAGATATAGCAAGCCAACAATCAAGGCGGCAAGACCAGCCTGTTAGTACGCTAATTCACGAAATTAGTTTGATGGTCGCCCGGCTCTTTAACAGGCAGGTAAAGGACTTGGGGTTAACTCGCACACAATGGCAGGTGCTCTACCTGCTCTACATGAACGGCGAGCAGACGCAAACTAGTATTGCCGATTCCCTGATGATGGCGAAACCACCACTGGGCAAAGTTGTGGACCGACTAGAGTCAGCGGGATGGATAGCGCGACATCAGGATACTAGTGATCGCCGTGCGAAGATGGTTCGCCTTACGGATAAAATCGACCCCATGCTGAAGTCGCTTGAAGATCTGGTAGGCGATATTGGCAGAGCGGCAACGCGCGGCATGTCTGCTAAAGAGGCCAAGGAATTTTACCGTTTACTCAAATTGGTACATGCGAATTTGCTGTCGGAAAACTGAGAGTATTGGAAGTTGGACAAGATGCCAGCCGATTTGGTGGGTGGTTGTCCCGAATAGGAGAAATATACCATGTCTAATGAATTTCCATTTCTCTCTGCAGAATACGCTGCGCGGCCACAACCCTTTTGGAAGAATCTTCGAGAGACCGATCCAGTTTACTATGCGCAGGAGTATGGGTTTTGGGTTATTTCAAAGCATGAGGATATCCTCGAGATGCTCAAGGACCCATACACATACTCGTCCGCAGCCGGACCCGGTGGGGGCCTCGTAGCAGGAGAAGACGGCGAACAGCGCGATGACAATGGCGGCATGGGTTTCCTACCCTTGATTCAGCATGATCCGCCAGAACACACCAGAATTCGTTCGCTGTTTGCAAAGGCTTTCACGCCAAAACGCATCGCCGAAATGGAACCAGCGGTGGTGGAAATAGCCACAAATCTAATGGACGAACTCCACCAGAAAATTCGCAATGGTGAAGCGCTGGATCTGGTAGATGATTTTGCCAGTCCGCTGCCGGTGTATGTAATTGCTCAGATGATGGGGATTCCGTTGGAGGAACGTCATCGCTTGCGCATGTGGTCTGATTCCCTGGCCATTGGTGCTGGAGAAGGGTATTCCATTCAGCAGCAGCTCGGCTCACGTAAAGAGATGACGGAAGGCTTGAGCGAAATCATCTCTGCGGCGCGTCATAATCCACAGGCAAATACCCTTATCAGCGCCATGCTTGATGCTTCCGAGGAAGGTGAGAATCTACGTACAGAAGAAATACTAGGTTTAAGCAAACTGCTGTGGCTTGCAGGGAATGAAACAACGACCAACTTGATCAGCAACGGGGTAGTGTTCTTATTGAATCATCCCGATGTGCTGGCGGACTTGCGAAATGATAGGACATTGATTTCTGATTTCGTTGAAGAAATGTTGCGTTATGACGGCCCTGTAATGGGCCTTTTTCGAATTGCAACCAGAAATGTTGAGTTCAGAGGCAAAAACATCAGTAAGGGTGATACGCTTTGGTTGCTTTTCTCCTCCGGGAATCTCGATGCTGATACTTATGAAGCCCCAGAGACTTTTGATCTGCATCGACGCAACAAAGATCACCTAGCGTTGGGGAAAGGTATACATTTTTGCATGGGCTCCGCGCTGGCACGGCTTGAAGCGAAGGTCGCTTTCGAATGGCTCATCGATCTACTTCCTCATATGAAACTGGATTTTGAGAATGGTAAACGAATTCCTGTCCCGATACTTAGCGGCTGGGTAAAGCTACCGATGTCTGTTGATGTCGGGGCCCTTGAAGTGGCGTCATGACGGATATTGCAAAGTTTCAATGTAATACCACCTCCTCCCATGGGCAGGGTAATACTTCAGCTACCCTGCTCACAGACAGCTATTCTGCAGCACTTCGTGTATGCCTTGTGCCTCGTCGCATAAGATACAGCGGCGTCTTTATGAAATTCCCAAAAAGTTTACGAGCAGATTTGTTATGGAGGATGCAGTCAAAGAGGGAGTAGGGGGTAGTTGCGGCTTGATGTGACATTCTCATCGGCAGCTCAGCAGGATTCCCTATCTGTATTCAAAGCGAGCTCGCCACCGACAATGGCTTGAAAGAAGTGCCAAGGAAAGGAGGGGCCTCAAGCTTAACCGTAGGGTATCTACTAGAGAACACGGGTCGATACGGGGTGTAATGAGGGCGGGCCGTATCCAGGTGATCGATTTACAAGGGTCTAAATTGCCACAATTGTGGCTACGAACCAGTTGTTCAATGGATAGTAGCCAACGCTGGGGTTGTCGGCCAGCAAATTCAGGCGGGCAAGGATAGAACTGGTATAGGCATCAGCCTGTTCTAGACTCCACCCCGACAGGGTAAAGAGCCAAATTTCCTCCAAATCTCTTAGAGCGAGTTCGCGAATGAAATAGCGCTTCTTCACCCAAGAGGCTTTTTATGGAGTTTTTCCAGAAATTCCCGGCTATCAAAGTTTTCAGCAACGGGGCTGTCCTCCCCCGCCCTTAGTCGAGTCCTCAACATATCAAGCCTGGCTTCATCCTCCTCCAGCTTTCGCAGCCCGGCGCGGACTGCTTCGCTGACAGATTGAAAGCGACCCTGTTCTATCTTACTGGTGATGAACGCTTCAAAATGATCACCGAGGGTGACGGAGGTGTTTCTGGCCATGTGCGCGTACCTGAAAAACTATGTATTAAATATTAATACTGGGGATGGACCTTGTAAAGTCAGTATTTTTACGGTGCATTGAGCCTGCGAAAATAGCTCGATCGACAACGTTTACAATTCCGACAAATTTCCGACATCAGCGTGCTCAGTGGTGCGTTGTCGTGCTTGGTCGGCAACGGGCGTCGCCAGAAAAGCTATTTAAAACAATACGTTAAATTTCATTTGTTGAGCTACGAACCAGGCGGTCGCACGTTCGAATCGTGCCAGGCGCGCCATACAACCAGAAAGGCCACCCCATCGGGGTGGCCTTTTTCGGTTTTAGGGTGTGTCTAGCCGGAAGACGTGCCCCCACGTTCGGCCAATGCGCAGCATTTGGACCAGGGAGCAAAGCGACACAGGCCCCAAGGGGCGTTAACAGGCCATAGTTTATTAACGGTCAATCGTGTCATTTCCCCGCGCCCCAAAAAACCAGAGTTTTACGGGAGTCCGGTCGAATCAACTTCCACCATCTTGACCTCTTGGCATAGTTAGTGCCACTGTTTGATTCATGACGATAGAGCGAGACGAGCTGGGATTTGATGCGCCCGCCCCACTGGGCCACCCGGCGAGAGCCGGCATACCGGAGGGCGCATCCACCGGACCGGAGATCGGCGAACGATTGCCGGACTTCGAGCTGCCCGACGCCAACGGCCAACTCGTCAACTTCCACGAGGATCGTGCCGGTAAAAAAGCCGCGTTGGTATTCTACCGCTCGGCTGTGTGGTGACCCCCCTGCTGGACGCAGCTAGGTGAGTTGCGCGATGCCTGGGGCAAGTTTGTTGACAACGACATCAAGCTCTACGCGGTTTCCTATGACGACCGGGAAACCCTGGGGGACTTTGCCCGTGAGCAAGAGATTCCCTACCCCCTGCTATCGGATGTGGATTCCGAAGTCATTCGGCGGTACGGGATTCTCAACACCCAGGTGTCCTCAGACGACGCCTTTCTTTACGGCATTCCCTTTCCTGGCGTCTATGTCGTTGATGAACAGGGCCGCGTTGTCGCCAAGTCCTTCCACGATAGCTACAAGAAACGCGACAGTGCCGAAACACTGATTGATGCGGCACTGGGCCGCATTCAATTGTCCGACGATGCCCCTATTACGCAGGGCGGCGAGGACGACATTCGCATCACGGTAGCCGTGCACGGTGGCAACGGCAGCATCCGTCAGGGCATCGTGCGCAAGCTGGTGGTGCGTTTCGAACTGGCCGATGGCCTGCACATCTACGGGGAGCCCGTACCGCAGGGCATGGTCGCCACGGGGATAGACGTGGAAGCGCCGCCGGGCTTTGTCGTGCTGCCCATGGAAGCACCGCCGACGCACCCGCTGCACCTGCCGGCAATGGCGGTAGACCTCGAAGTGTGGAGCGGCACCGTGGACCTAGTTATACCTTTCTACCCGCACGGCGAACTGGCCAGCGAGGTGCGGGCACTGGACAACGACTCCATCGATATCGCGGTCACGGTGAGGTACCAGGCCTGCAATGACCAGGAATGCCTGCTTCCGCGGACCGAAACCTTGCATCTGACCCTGCCGATGGACGTGGTGGATGTGCCACGCCTGGGCATGCACTTGGGCCATGGTCAACGTGAGGGCAGCTACGACAGCACACCCGCGATGAAACGTCTCATCTGGCGCAAGTTCAAGCAGAATCCGCTGGGCTTCGGCCGCTTCATCCTCAAAAGCATTGGCCTGGAATGGCAGGCTCGCAAACGGGCGCGCCAGCAGAAATAATGGTGCAAAGTATAGGATAATTGCGAGTACTGGCTATGTATAAGCAGGATAGACAAATTTACTGCGCCTCGAGCCAGGCCGCAGACTGGAGTTCACCCAGTTCCACCAGGTTGCCCATCGCGACGGTTATATCGACGAGGTGCAACCCACAATCCTGCAGAATCATTTCGCCGTTGAAGTCATCTGCTCGGGGATCGTCAGTATCCTCATTAACTAAACGCCAACGGAGGGGACAAAGTTTTCATTTTTCAGTAGGAGTGCTTGAGATTCAGCAGCTTAATAATCGCGTCACTGTTGTAGTTGAGGCCTAAAAAATTGAAGAGTGCGCATAATTCTTCGTCATTACGGCAAACTGCCTCATAGTGAATCTGAAAAGCACTTTGCGGATGATCTACACAGTACGCGTTTCCAATACGTTCGAACTCCTTCATCAACAGCATACTTTCAGCCTGCCCTGAATCAGACTGCTGAGCCCACCATTTGCTCGCAATCACCTCGCTGACCTTCCGATA
>CAJQQW010000077.1 GCA_905480565.1 uncultured Halioglobus sp.
GGTGATTGCTGATGCCCACAGCTGGTTTGAGCCGTCGCTGATAGGGCTGGGGCAGGGCGAGCGCACCATGGCGTCTTGGGATGAAGACACGATCACTCTGGCGGTAGAAGCCGGTCGTGCCTGCCTGCGCAATCGGGACAGGGCCGGTGTCAATGCTCTGTACATCGGTTCTACCAGTTTTCCTTTTCTCGACCGCCAGAATGCTGCGCTGGCGGGTGAGGCCCTTGGCCTGAGACGCGATCTGCAAACGTTTGATCTGGCGGGTTCTCGTAAAGCGGGCACCTCGGCTTTGCTTGCAGCGTTGAAAGCGGCAGAGCAGGGTGAGCAGGGCCTGGTGGTTGCAGCCGACAAGCGGCGCACCAAAGCGGCGTCAACGGCCGAAATGAACTATGGTGATGGTGCGGCGGCAATGCTGGTGGGCGAGGGTGAATGTATTGCCGAACTGGTTGGTGCGCACACGCTCAGTGTCGACTTTATCGATCATTTCAGGACCGCCGAGTCAGAGTTTGATTACCAGTGGGAGGCGCGTTGGGTTCGCGATGAGGGTTTGATGAAAATCGTGCCCGAAGCGGTCTCTGCCAATCTGGGAGGCAGCGGCAAAGACGTGGGTGATATTGCCCATTTTTGCTGCCCGATGGGCAATAGTCGGGAACAGCAGGCTCTGGCGAGTAAGATAGGTATCAGCGCGGATGCACTGGTGGACAACCTCCACAGCAACTGCGGCAATACTGGCGCAGCCCACCCGCTTCTGATGTTGGCCGGGGCGCTGGAGCGCGCGCAACCGGGTGAACTGATACTGCTGGTTGGCTTCGGTCAGGGCTGCGATACGATTTTATTGCGGGCGACTCCGGCGCTGGTGAAGCATCGCGCCAGCGCACAGGGTCTTCAGGCCTGCCTCGACAATCGGTTGGAAGAAAAGAATTACTTCAAGTTCCTGGCCTTCAATGGCTTGATGACTATGGAACATGGGATTCGGGCTGAAACTGACAAGAACACCGGTTTAACGACAGCGTATCGCAATAGGGCGCTGACCACGAGTTTCATCGGTGGTAAGTGCAGAGCCTGCGGCACGGCGCAGATCCCGGCCGCGCCGATCTGTGTAAACCCAACGTGTGCAGCGGTGGATTCGCAGGATGAGCAGCCGTTTGCAGACGTATCAGCAGTGCTGCGGTCTTATACCTCGGACAGGCTGACCTATTCCCCTAGTCCGCCAGCTTGGTACGGGATGGTGCAGTTTGAGGAGGGTGGCCGAATCATGATTGACTTTACCGACGTACAGTCTGAGCGAGGGCTCGAGGTCGGAATGCCCATGCGCATGGTTTTTCGGGTAAGGGATTACGATCACAAGCGCGGTTTCCGCCGCTACTACTGGAAGGCGTCGCCGGTTTATTCAGGAGAGTAAGTCATGGCCAAAGGAATCAGAGACAAGGTCGCCATCCTTGGCATGGGTTGTTCTCGCTTCGGGGAGCGCTGGGATGCGAACGCCGAAGACCTGATGGTAGAAGCCTATACCGAAGCACTGTCTGATGCGGGCATTGGCACAGATGATATCGAAGCCGCCTGGTTATCGACGGCTCTGGACGAGCAGCACGTGGGGAAGTCGGCGGTACCTGTGGCTTCAGCACTGCGTCTTCCTTATATCCCAGCCACACGTGTTGAAAATTACTGTGCCAGTGGTACCGAATCCTTTCGTGGCGCTGTCTACGCAGTGGCGGCTGGTGCCTGTGATATCGCTCTTGCCATCGGCGTAGAAAAGCTCAAGGACACCGGCTATGGCGGTTTGCCTCAGCGAACCCGCGGCACAGTCAATGACCTCTACTGGCCCAATGTGTCGGCTCCGGGGTCCTTTGCGCAGCTTGCATCAGCGTATACCAGCAAACATAAAATGGACAAGGGTGACCTGAAACGGGCAATGGGTCATGTTTCGGTTAAAAGCCATGACAACGGGGTGCTGAACCCGAAGGCGCACTTACGACGTAAAATTGACATCGATACAGTGATCAATGCCTCTATTATTGCTGAGCCGTTAGGGTTGTACGATTGTTGCGGTGTTAGTGACGGTTCTGCCTGTGCCATCGTGACGACTCCGGAGATTGCGCGCTCTCTCGGTAAAAAAGATCTCATCACGGTGAAGGCCCTGCAGTTGTCAGTGTCGAATGGCCGCGAACTATCCTACAACGACTGGGATGGGAGTTATTTTCACACGACACGGGTTGCTGCCAGGAAAGCCTACCAGGAAGCCGGCATCACCGATCCGCGAAAGCAGGTGAGCATGATAGAGGTACACGACTGTTTTTCTGTCACTGAACTTGTCACCATGGAGGATCTTTTTATCTCGGAAGAGGGAAGAGCATCGCACGATATCCTTGATGGCTTTTACGATGCTGATGGGGCGCTGCCCTGTCAAATTGACGGTGGGCTCAAATGTTTTGGTCACCCGATAGGAGCCACCGGTTTGCGCATGCTCTACGAAATGTACCTGCAGTTAAATGGTCGTGCCGGAAAGCGCCAGATCAGTGATCCAATATTTGGCCTGACGCACAATCTGGGTGGGTTTCCCTCCCAGAATGTGTCTTCGGTTACAATCGTCGGCAGGGAGGGCGCCTGAACAGCGTGCGCCATGTTCCGGACCGTTTTATAGTGTATGAGCCCGACGGGTACCGATCGGCGGGCGCGAAGTGAAAGTGGAGGTTTGATTAGCAATGGCAGGTTTGTGGTATGAAGAATTGAAAGAGGGCATGGTGTTCGAGCATGAGCTCTCACGAACGGTCACCGAAGCCGACAATATGTGGTTTTGTAATGCGACGCTGAACCCTCAGCCTCTGCACATTGATTATCATCACGCAGCGCAGACCGAGTTTGGCAAGCCGTTGGTGAACAGCCTGTTTACCCTCGGCCTGGTCATTGGTATGACGGTGACAGACACAACGCTGGGAACAACGGTTGCCAATCTGGGCATGACAAACACTACATTTCCCGCGCCGGTATTTTTTGGAGATACGGTACGGACCCGCACGACCGTGGTCAGCAAGCGCGACAGTAGCAGTCGTCCAGGCCAGGGTATCGTCAATTTCAAACACGAGGGTCTCAATCAGGACGGCGTGGTCGTATGTATTTGTGAGCGCGCAGCCCTGATGCATTGCAAACCAAAAGGAGGTGAAGCATGAATCAGTCACTGACAGAGCTGGGCATGGGTGCGAATACATTTTTTGATCAGGACGAAAACCTTCTGGCCATTCGCGAAGGCGTTAGCAAGGTCTGCCAGCAATTTCCTGATAAATACTGGCGCGACAGGGACGAGGACGGTCACTTTCCCCATGAGTTTCATCAAGCCATGGCCGAGGGCGGCTGGCTGGGGATTACCATGCCGGAAGAATTTGGCGGTCAGAACCTCGGCGTCTCCGAAGCAGCGATGATGATGCATACGGTCGGCAATGGTGGTGGCGGGATGGCCGCCGCGTCGACTATACAGATTAATTTGTTTGGACCGCATCCCATTCTGTTGTTTGGAACTGATGAGCAAAAGCAGCTTTGGGTGCCAGACCTGGTGCAGGGAAAGGATAAAGTAGCCTTCGGTGTCACTGAGCCCAATGCAGGTCTGGATACCAGTCGGATTACGACCTTTGCCGAGAAAGTGGACGGTGGATGGAAGGTCAATGGCCGCAAGATGTGGACAACGACGGGACAAGTGGCGACCAAGTATCTGCTGCTTTGCAGGACTACCAAGCGTGAGGACTGCGAAAAACGCTCTGATGGGATTACCCTGTTTTACACAGACTTCGATCG
>CAJQQW010000078.1 GCA_905480565.1 uncultured Halioglobus sp.
GAGGTCATCACCTATGCGCTGGATATCGCGGCCAAGCACCGTCGATCACCAATGAACAATATCACGGGCGCGCTGCTGGACGCGGAACTGGGCGGCGAACCCATCCCCGAAGAGATGTTTGGCTGGATGTTTATCCTCATACTCGTAGGCGGCAACGAGTCCACCCGCACCGTTATCGCACAGGGCATGCGCTTACTGATGGAGCATCCTGCACAGTTGCAGTACCTGGTAGACAACCCGGACAAAATTGGCAATGCCTGTGAAGAAATACTGCGCTATAACACCGCGTTTATATCCATGCGACGCACAGCCATGGCAGATACAGAGCTGGGTGGACAGCACATCAAAAAGGGTGACAAGGTCATCCTCCACTATCATGCCGCCAATCACGACGAACATGTCTTCGGAGAGGACGCGATGGAGTTCGACATCACGCGCGCCGAGCGTATGCCAGATCTTTACAGTCATCTGCGCTCCTTTGGTATTGGCCAGCATTTTTGTATTGGCTCACACCTGGCGAGACTCGAACTAAACATCATGTTCGAGGAAATCATCCCGCGATTGCGCAACCCCCGGCTACAGAAGGATCCAAAGTTTGTGCGCTCTTTTTTCGTAAATGCTATGAAGGAAATGCATATCGCCTTCGATCCGGAGGCGAGTGTGCCAACGATCTGATATCACAGATCAGGGAAAAGAGGTATTGACCGGCACACAAGTGAAACCAGAATGCTTCAATAAGCCATACACTGGGCAAACCGCTAGATATTTCGTGCTGTGTGCACTAATCTTCGGTCTGCATTCTTGTTAAGCGCAGCGGAGCATCAGTAATGACGATACGAAACACCCTGGCAGCCATCTGCTTTTCTATTTTTGCCGCCACACCTGTCCTCGCGGCAGTCACACCGGATCAGGCGGCGAAGCTTGGCAAGGAGCTGACACCCGCCGGGGCAGAGATGGCCGGCAATGCTGACGGCAGCATCCCGGCCTGGAATCCGGATGGCACCCCCACCCCGGAGAGCTTTGTGGCAGGCTCGGACAATTACATCGACCCCTACGCCGATGAAAAGCCGCTTTATACGATCGACGGCAGTAACTGGCAGGACTATGCCGACAACCTCACCGCCGGCTCCATAGCGTTGTTTGAAAAATTCGGCGCGGACGGATTCAAAATGCACGTCTACCCCACTCATCGAGGGACCATCAGGCCCGAGTGGTTCTACGCCAATTCGATCAAAAATGCCACACAGGCCACGCTGATAGAGGGCGGCCAGAAAATTGAGGGCAATCTTCCCGGCGTGCCCTTCCCCATTCCTGAGTCCGGACTGGAGGCCATCTGGAACCACATGATACGTTACGCCGAGGACGCATCTGTCGTCTCTGACGTTTATTATGTAGGCGCCAACGGCAGGCCCATTCTGGCTACGACCGGCTCCTCTGTCTCCGTATTCCCCATGTTCAAAAACCCGGATGAAGTGGTCGGCGAAGCGGTATGGGGCAAGCTGCGTATAAACTACGACGCACCGCCGCGCCGCGCCGGCGAGATCCTTTTGGTACACGAGCCGGGCGCAGACTACACCAAGGGCAAGGGCCGCAAGGCCTGGCAGTACCTGGTGGGCCAACGCCGCGTACGTCTGGCCCCAGCCGTGTCTTTCGACACGCCAAATCCAGCGGTGGCAGGCACCTCGACGTACGATGACGCCTTTATTTATAACGGATCTCCCGAGAGGTATGACTGGGAGCTGGTCGGCAAAAAAGAGCTGATAGTCCCCGCCGCCAACTACGAGATGATTTTCCAGGCAAATATAGAGGATCTGCTGGGTGAGAAATTTCTCAACCCGGACATGATTCGCTGGGAGAAGCGCAGGGTTTGGATAGTTGATTCCAAGCTCAAGGAAGGCAGTCGTCACCTCTATTCCCGGCGCACTTTCTACCTCGACGAGGACAGCTGGGCGGCCTGGTCCAGTGATATGTACGATGGCCGCGACCAACTATGGCGCGTGCAGTTTGCCTATCCTGTCAACCTGTATGACCGCGCGTCCGGATTCGGCTCGGCCTACGGTGCTTATGACCTGCTGCAAAATATCTACAACTTGAGCGGCAAGCCCGTTCCCGGTAAGTACAAGAACGGTGTTACCGTGAAAGAAAAATACTTTACGCCCGAGGGCATGGCGAGACGCGGCATTCGCTAACCACTGAAACTAAAAAAGCCGGCATTCGTGCCGGCTTTTTTGTGTCAGTTATTTTTTACCGATCGATAACCTCAGGCAAACGTTTCCCCGCGCTTCGCCATATCGAGCAGCAACTTTGGCGGCTCGAATACTTCGCCATACTTTTCGGTCAATACTTTCGCCCGCTCAGCAAAGGCGTTTGCGCCATAAGCATTAACACACTGGAACACGCCGCCAGTATGGGGCGGGAAGCCAATACCCATGATCGACCCAATATTGCCGTCACCCACACTGGTGATGACCCCCTCCTCCAGAATCCTGATGGCTTCCAGCACCTGAGGGAATAGCAGGCGATCCCTGACATCTTCGAACGGCATGTCAACATAACCCTCTGCGGCAAACAGGTCTTTCAGGCCAGACCAAGTGGCCGTCTTCTTCCCATTATCGTCATAATCATAAAATCCGGCACCCCTGGCCTGACCGACGCGCTTCGCTTCTTCCACCATAATGCGGATAACTTCCGACTCCGGCGCCGGTTGCCAGATTTCACCCGCGGACTCTGCATCAGTTCGCCGCTGGTTTGCGGCATGGTAAGCCGTCTCCAGCGAAATACTGTCCAGGGTCTCTAGCGGTCCCATGGGCGATCCGTTCATGCGGGCACCATTTTCAATCAGGGCAGGGTTGACGCCCTCTGCCAGCATGCGCTGCCCCTGCGTAATAGTCTGCCCAATTACGCGGGTGGTAAAAAAGCCCGGAGCATCCTTTACGACGATAGGCTTCTTACCCAGTTGCTGAGCAAGATCAAAGGCGCGAGCCAGAGCCTCCTCCGACGTTTCATTACCCGTTATAATTTCAACGAGGGGCATGCGCTCCGCCGGAGAAAAGAAATGCATGCCAATGTAGTTCGCTGGGCGGGCAGAGGCTTGCGCCAGCTCAGTGATCGGCAACCCCGAAGTGTTAGAGGCAAGCACCGCATTTTTCGAAAGTACCGCCTCTGTCTCTGAGGTCACCGTAGCCTTGATATCCCGGTCCTCGAACACCGCCTCAATCACAAAATCACAATCAGCGAGAGCCGTTACGTCCGCAGTAGGGTGAATACGCGCAAGAATCTCCTGCGTTTTCTGTGCGTCGATACTGCGGCTCTTCTCACAGGCACTGCTGGCGTACTCCTTACCCCTCTCCGCATTAGCTAGGGAGACGTCTTTTAACACCACATCGATGCCGAATTTTGCGGCGTTGAATGCAATGCCCGCGCCCATTACGCCCGCACCGAGGATGCCGAGCTTTTTCACCTCAGTCTTATCGAAGCCGTCCGGCCGGGAAGCCCCGCCATCCATCGCATTCATTTGTACAAAAAAGGTGGTCATCATGTTGCGTGCCACCTGATCCAGCAACAGGCGCTGGAAATAGCGAGCCTCAACCACGTGGGCCGTATCGTAATCCACTCGCGCAGTATCGATTACAGCAGCCATAATGACTTGCTGTGCGGGCATATTGCCCCACGTCTGGACCATCACATTCACCGGGCCAAAATACGTCAGCCCCTGCGTCGCAGGATCAGAGGGGGCGCCACCAGGAATGCTATAACCAGCTTGCTCCCAAGGTTGTTTCGCCTCGGGATTCGCAAGTATCCAAGCCCGCGCTTTCTCTGCCATCTGCTCTTCTGACGACGCCAACTCGTGGATCAAACCTTTTTCCAACGCCTTGGCAGCAGTGAGCTGTTTGCCCTGAGAAATCAATCCCACCGCCTGCTCCATACCGAGCATGCGCACCATGCGCACCACGCCGCCCGCGCCGGGCATCAAGCCCAACATAGCCTCGGGCAAACCAACCTTTACCCGCGGACTATCCAACGCAATCCGGCGATGACAGGCCAGCGCGATTTCGTAACCACCGCCCAGGGCGGGACCGTTAATGCCGACAACCACCGGCACGCCGAGCGCCTCGAGGCGCCGCAACGGCGCTTTAGCCTCGACAATACCATCGAGCATCGCCTTACGCTCTTGATCCGAAGGGTGAAGATCCATTTCCAACATCATGGTGATATCACCGCCGGCAAAAAACTGCCCCGGCTTGCCCGAACGAATATAGAGGCCCTTGATATCGTCCTTCATCGCCTCCAACTCAACCAGTGCCTTTGGCATGGCCTCGGCATATTCGTCACCCATCACATTGACGTCTTTTCCGGGCTGGTCGAAGACGAGATCCACGATGCCATCGGCACCCTTTTCCAGTCGTATGTAACTCATATCTTTACTCCAATACGGTCCATATCAAACCCGCTCAATGATAGTGGCAATGCCAATACCGCCGCCGGCGCACAGGGTTACCAGTGCCGTATTCAAATCGCGGCGCTCCAGTTCGTCAAGCACGGTACCGAGGATCATGGCGCCGGTAGCGCCGATAGGGTGGCCCATAGCAATTGCACCGCCGTTCACGTTGATCTTGTCATCGGGGATATCCATCAACTGCTGGAAGCGCAGGACCACGGCAGCGAATGCCTCATTCAGCTCAAATAAATCGATATCCGAAGTGGTCATACCTGCCTGCTGCAAAGCCTTCTCGGATGCGGGCGCTGGACCTGCCAACATGATTGTCGGCTCGGTTCCGGTCAGGGCGCAGGTGCGAATACGGGCGCGGGGCCTAAGACCCTGATCATCCCCTGCCTGCTTATTTCCAAGCAAAACAAGCGCAGCGCCGTCCACTACACCAGAGGAGTTTCCTGGGGTATGAATACATTCCACTCTCTCTACCTCGGGGTATTTGAATTTGAGGAAATCCCCGTGACCGAAATCGTTGAACATGGTGAAAGAGGGGTTAAGCCCGGCAAGGCCCTCGGGACTGGTTGGGCGAATCAACTCATCGTGCTCCAGCACATTAACGCCATTCAAGTCTTTCACCGGAACAATCGACCTGTCGAAGTACCCGTTATCTCGCGCGTGGGCCGCCCGGGCCTGAGACTGGACCGCGTAACGGTCCACATCCTCACGTGTGACACCATCCAGTTGTGCCATCAGGTCAGCGCCCAGGCCCTGTGAAATACCGTAGCTCTTCATTGCGACCCACGCATCCCCCGCGGCTGCCCCGGAGGCACCAATGCCGAGACGAGACATGCTCTCTACCCCGCCGGCCACGCCTATGGATTCCATGCCGGACATGATTTTCATGGCCACGGTATTTACTGCATCCAAGCCACCCGCACAGTAGCGATGCAATTGGGCACCCACGGTCACATCATCCCAGCTGGAATAAACCAGCGCTGTTTTCGCTATATTCTGGCCCTGTTCGTTTACCGGCTCGCCTGTGGCGCAGATAAAGTCTGTCACCTGGGTAGTATCCAGCTGGTGGCGGGACTTCATCTCCTCCAGCAGATTGGTTACCAAGTCAATCGGCTTTACTTCGTACAATCCCCCACCGGGCTTGCCTTTACCCCGCGGCGTACGAATCGCGTCGTAGATGTATGCTTCTTCACTCATTGGGCACCTCTCTGAATAATGCCAGGCCACCGCAGGAACCGATGAACTGCGGATTCACACTGGCCAAACATACCGGTTAGAAAGCCAGCGACAAGGCGAGAAACTGATTTGCCGCGGCCCGTATGCGGATTTGAACCATAAAGGCAAACGCAGTGTGCCAAGAGGCCAAACGACACTGGCCGATGGCGTCACGGCCCGGTCTTCCCAAAAGAGATATCGCTTTACCTTTCGCCTTAATACAAGCGAGAATCGGCATCAATCTAGACATCGGAATAATAGTGGCATGGAAGGACGTAACACAGTCGACTCAATGAATGCCAGCAGACCCGGGTTCATCGAGATGCTGGGCGGAGAGATCGTTGCCCTCGATATCGGCGAAAAAACCTGCACATTTGAATTCAATATCAGTACTCAATTCTGCCACTCGATCGACGTAGTACAGGGAGGATTTATCACGGCCATGTTGGACGCAGCCATGTCGCATGCCGTGTTCGCGACGGTGCAGGGGATCAGCGGCGTATCCTCGCTGGAAATCAAAACCAGCTATCTGGAGCCAACCCGGGCGGGCACTCTTCGAGTTGTGGGCCAGGTTGTCAAAGAAAGCTACAAAACCGTATTCCTTGAAGGCAAAATGTATAACGCGGAGGGGCTGCTCTCTGCCACCGCCAGCTCAGTGGCCAAGCTTGTCCGAGCGAGCTGACTAACAGCCCGCCGGAGGGGGCGACACCGTCGCTGCCGAATCGGACCGGATCATCAGGTGATCAATGCTCACTGTGTCGGCCGTCACTGTCGGACCTACCGTGCGATCATCATCTCGCAGACTGATGAGGACAGTCCCGTTAAGGCCCGCTGGGAGGCTAAACTGGCGCTCCCCGGAACTACTGCCATTCACCGAGAACATATCTACCCAGTCAGCAGAATTCTCCGTCAGCGCATCGAGCGATGTCGAGTAGGCAAGGGTAAAGGACTGGGCACTATTAACGGCAATATCCGCGTAAAAGGTCATTGTTTCGCCGGGGCTGGCATTGATCAGCCAGTAGTGTTCCAGGTAACCGTAGCTATCCGGTCCCATCGAGGCGACCTCGGTAATCGTCTGCACGATGCCGTCATTGGCCTGTGTCTCTAAAAAATTTCCCGCCAAAGACCCCGCCACACTATTTTCCGAGGACACCAAATAATCCGTGTAACTGGCCAATGCATCGGTGATGGCCACAGCCACGTTCGAAAATAAGGAATATCCTGCGTCATTCTTAGCCCTCACCCGGTAAGTGTAAAAAGTCTCTGGCGTCAGGCCTGCATCAGAGTAACTGGTCGACCCTGCGGGCAGGACGGCGACCTCGGCATAGGTCACGCCATCCACCGATCGCTCCACCGAGAAGCCGGTTTCGTCGGTGGAAGCATCCAGCCAGCCAAGACTCACCTGATCGGGACCACCCTCGAGGACTTCAAGGCCGCCAGGCGCGACGGGGGGCACCTGGGAGACCACACGAAAATCGGCCACAGTGGCCGCGGTCTCGTCGATAGCGCGGGCGTTTTCAGCAGCACCGACCATCCCTGAGGGATAACCCATTACGGAGTTGTCCGCACTGGAGAAAAACTGCGTCCGGGTACACCCGCCAGCACAATTATAAGCCATGACAGTACGAAACAGACTATCCGGATTCTGATAGCCGAAGGCATAGGGGAACACCGCGCTGCCACCCGTGTTGGCGTAATCGTGATGGGCGCCCTGATTGTGACCAATCTCGTGTGCAAAAGAGTAATACCCGGTGGCACAGGCATGATGAACAACATTGAATGCACTGGATTCAAAACCCGCAGACAGTGTTGTCATCCGATAAGCAATACCGCAATACTGCGGCTCATCTTCGATCAAGCTGACCACATCCGCCCCGTAAGCATCCCGCAGCGCATGCAATTCATCCATATAGCCATCACTGGTCGATCGCAGTCTCGTGACATCTGTACTCATAGAGCCGGATTCCGTGTACCCCGTACGAGTCGTTAGCACAAGATTCAAACGGGTGGTCATCTGAGAGTTGCTATAGGCCTGATTCGCCTCAGCCACTGCCTGGATGATCAGGGCATCGACCGCTTCCGCACTGCCATAAACAGTTTCAACCGCCGGCGTATAAGCCACGAGAATATCGATGATTGAACCGCCACCGCCCTGCGCACCGGCAGCCGCCGCTTGCAGTGTGTCGGCAATGTCCGCCACCGGTAAATCAACCGCAATAGCCGGGTGCTCCGGGGCGGGTTCCGCCGCGTCTACCTCAAGAATTTCGTGATCACCCCGAAGGGAGGGCTGCAATTTATAAAGTCTGCCCTGATACACGAAAGTGCCGGTTGCTGATGTGCCGCTGATGCCGATTACAACCCGCTGCTGCGGGTCGCCATTAGCATGACCAACCCAGGCAAAACGGTCACCTCCAAGCTCGTAGGTTGCCCTGCGCACCGCCTCATACGAGACGCCTCCCGGCAGCGTCAGGAACAATCGGCCACTGCGCAATAAGCCGCGGTTGACCTTGACCCGGATGGCGGGTGCTCGACCCTCGCGGGCCGCGAGCGAAGCACCGCGCGCCTGACCCAGAGCGGTGAACAGCCCCGGAGGCTGCGGCGTTTTGGCGAGAACAAAGTCGGGAAACAACAGGACGCAAAAGCCGACGCAGAAGGTTACCGCGATCACGCGCCATGCGCGGCCACCCTGTGTATGGGGCACTGCAGAGTCCTGTGAATACCTTGATGTTTTCATTATCTGCCCGCCATTACCTTGTATTTTCCATCGCTTTTCAGAGTAAGCACGCACAGAAGCCGCCGAGCGTTTCCGTGCTCTCAAGGTGTTGATTTATAGGCCCAGAACGGACAGGGGACAATGAGGAAAATACCTAGTTTTTGAAATATATGAAATTCAGGCCCTGGATTTGCCATATCTTTATATTTTTCACTGTATTTACAAAATACTCAGCGCTAATTGCCAATTTTTATCGCCCAATAAAAGGCGGCCAAGCAGAGCCAGGTGCGGGCTACTTTCGTCCTGCCGACGAGCGACGCAGAGCGCCGTTTCGTCGCAGCCGGAACAAAACAAGGCCAGGCACTAGCGCCCGTGCTTTTTAGCGGCCGCTCTCCGGATAAGCACCGCTACCATACGCCACTATCACTCCACAGGCGCGCTGATCTGACGATCATTACTCGCTAGCGAACTCTGCGCGCCTGCGCCAGCAGAAGAAGGCCCAATCCAATCAACAGCGGGGTGCCAGGCACAGGAACCTCAGGAGCCAAATACCCCGAGGCATAGGCTTTAACTTTGTTATCACAATCATCCTCGTCGCCAGGCAGGAGATCCCCCCCCTCACATAAATGTTTCGACGCCACCGCCATCAATCCCCAATCTGACTCGGTAATCCCAACCAGAGCACTGTCATTCACACTGAAGTTGAAGGTCTGCACGCCGTCATAGTTTTTCTTACCCAGTTCAAAGACCAACTCCCACTCATCATCCGGGTCAGGCAAGGGGGGGTTGAGGTTCTTGATATCGCAACCCTTGCCGCATTTATCCGTGTCTTTATCGACGTATTTTATTTTTACATTGTGGCTTCCCCCAAGGGGGTACCAGGACACATTGCTCACCACGGGCGTATCGGTAAGATCATAGTCTCCCAGGTCGACGAACAAGCCCCGACCCTCTGCATCCCAGGGGAGAACGGTAAACCTGAAATCCCAGGTCGAGGTCAACGCATTGTGCTCTACCGTAACGACATAGCTGCCAACGGTCGAGTTATCGCTCGTCCAGGTGTCATAGATAACCTTTCCATGGGCGATAGCAGGCAGGCACAGCAGCAAAACCAGGACAGCAAGCCGCCGGAAGCTATCCAGCAGATTTCCCTTGCCCCTCGCTATCATCATTGTCCCTTACCGCCTGTTTGACAGGAGCACGACCAAGCCGCACTGCCTTTCTTATTGCTCAGGACTCAATTTATAGGTGCGGAACAAACCGGGAACAACGGCATAACTACCTATTTTTACATTTTGTAAAAAATACGCGCATTATCTGCCATAATTTTATTTTTATTCATTAAAAATCGTTTTAATTATCTTTTTTTGCCATTTTTTATATATAGAAGAGGGGTTAGCGGCGGGCGGTGCGGGGTCACACTCACGTTATTCCAGATTGCTGGGACAGTAGAGACCACATTTGCAGTGCGGCCAGAAACGAGAAAAACGATATTTCGACGCAACCCGGAGTCTCTTGTCACACTTTTTACAGCACCGCGGGCGCGATACCGCCTTCGCACTAGCAGTTTCTGCGGCGCACCCTCGCAAGCAGAAGAAGGCCCAATCCCATCAACAGCGCGGTGCCGGGCACCGGAACCTCAGGAGCCAAATACCCCGAGGCATAGGCTTTATCTTTGTTATCACAATCATCCTCGTCGTCAGGCAGGAGATCCCCCCCCTCACATAAATGTCTCGACGCCACCGCCATCAATCCCCAATCTGACTCGGTAATCCCAACCAGAGCACTATCATTTATGCTGAACCTGTAAAACTGTATGCCATCATAACCCTTGTCACCCAGCTCAAAGACTAATTCCCATTCATCATCCGGGTCAGGCAAGGGGGGGTTGAGGTCCTTGATATCGCAACCCTTGCCGCATTTGTAGGTGTCCTTATCAGTGTATTTTACAGACACGTCGTCGCCGTCTCCCTGTGTGGGGGACCAGGACACATTGCTCACCACGGGCGTATCGGTAAGATCATAGTCTCCCAGGTCGACAAACAAACCGCGGATCTCTGCGTCCCAGGGGATAGCGGCAACCACGAAATCCCAGGTGGACGTGGACGCTGTGTGCTCTACCGTAACGACATAGCTGCCAACGGTCGAGTTATCGCTCGTCCAGGTATCGTAGATAAGTTTTGCGTGGGCGGTAACAGGCATCCACAGCAGTATGGGCAGTAAAGCAAGATACCGCGGCATACTCAGTCGCTGTTTAACTCGTCCTCGCATCACGCTCACTGTCCCTCCTTGCTAAAAACCACGCCTCTCACCTGCTCGGCGTCCTGCATCCCTGGTATCACCCGTGGCAACGGCACCTTCCAGTCAACTCATCTTTATCCGGCCGCTCAAAGCGCCGCACCGACCCCAGCAAAGCGGGCATCAGGCTTTTGCGCACGACTTGCGGTGCATTCTCGCAAGCAGAACGAGACCGAGCCCGACCAACAACGGCGTGGCGGGCACCGGAACCACCGGGGGATCCGGGTCAATGACACCTGTCCCGTAGGATTTATCGCTGCCACTGCAGTTAGCGTCACCGTTGGACAGGGTTGTGCCCGGAGGGCACAGTTGCTGGGAACGCACCGCGATCAAACCCCAGTCTGAATCGGTAATCCCACTCAGGGCAGCGTCGTTTATACTAAAATTGTAGGTCTGGATACCGTCGAAACCCTGCTCTCCCAGCCGGAACACCAACTCCCACTCACCGTCCGGAGCCTGTAACGGGGCATTGAGTCCATTAATGTTGCACCCTTTGCCACACTTGCTGGAACTGGTATCCGTGCCCCATATCGCGACACCACCACCTGCCACGGAGGGGTCCCACGAAACATTGCTCAACAGGGGCGTATCGGACAGGTCATAGGCTCCCAGGTCGACGAACAACCCGAGACCCTCGGCATCCCACTCATCGACGGTAAAAACGAAATCCCAGGTCGAATTTGCCGTATCGTGGTCTATCGTGACAATATAGCTACCAGACTGGGACGTGTTGCTGGTCCAGCTGTCATAGACCACCATGCCGTGGGCGATAACCGGCATCCACATGAGTGCAACCAGCACCACGAGGAATTCCGGGGATCTTGACCATTTGCTGTAACGTCCCGTCAACATTAAAAAAGCCCTTATCGGTTTCTCTAACATGGTTCGACTGTTGCGTGGCTTTACTTCACTTTGGAAGACCGCATCATGCGGAGAAATGCCACTACCTGCACTCTGACAAGCGGATTTCATGCCAAAACTATATATTTGTTATATTTCAATTATTTATATGATTTTTCGTATAATCACTATTAGCCATATGTAAAAAAAGCTGACGCCGGGATAACCGCTCAGGCATGGCCCCACAGCGCACTGGGGCGGCCCTAAATCAGCCAAATTCATCTGCCGGTGCGCGAGTTGCCTGCATTCTTTGATAAACTACCAAGCCTTTCCTTCGGTGAAACCATGCGACTACGTGACACAACTCAACACTAGCCAGCGGGAAGCCGTTCACTATATTGATGGCCCACTGCTGGTGCTCGCCGGCGCCGGCAGCGGCAAAACCAGTGTTATCACTCAAAAGATCGCCTACCTGGTATCGACCTGCGGAATCAACTCCTCCCGCATTGCAGCGGTAACTTTTACCAACAAGGCTGCTCGAGAAATGCGCGACAGGGTGGGTCGACTCATTACCGCTCAGGCGGCCGAAGGGCTTACCGTTAGCACCTTTCACCAACTTGGCCTGCGGATCATCCGAGCCGAGTTGAAGGCGCTACAACTTAAAAACGGATTTTCCATCTTCGATGGGGACGACACCCGCACCCTGCTAAAAGACCTGTTGATGCAAGCTCATGGCGCTGATGGCGACCAGGCCGCCACCATTGCCCAGCGCATCTCCAGCTGGAAGAACGATCGCGTGTTACCCGCAGAGGCCCTCGCCCGATCCAACGGACCCGCCGACATCCTCTGCGCGCAGGCCTACCAGCGCTATCAGCGCGCACTCAAGGCTTATAACGCACTGGATTTTGACGATCTCATACTGCTGCCCACTTTGCTCTTCGAGCAACACGCGGATGTTCTGGAGCGATGGCAACAACGCCTTCACTACCTGCTTGTGGATGAATATCAGGACACCAACTCCAGCCAATACCTGCTGGTTAAACAGCTGGTCGGTATGCGCGGCGGGCTGACCGTTGTCGGGGACGACGATCAGTCCATTTACGCCTGGCGTGGTGCGCGACCGGAGAATCTGGCCCTGCTACAAACGGATTACCCCCACCTCAAGCTGGTTAAGCTCGAGCAGAACTATCGCTCAACGGCGCGTATCCTGAGGGCAGCCAACACACTGATCGCGAACAACCCCCATGTCTTTGAAAAACGGCTGTGGTCAGAGCTGGGCTATGGAGAGCACTTGCGCGTTATCCGCTATGCCGATGAACAGGAAGAGGCGGAGCAGGTTATCGTCGAAATACTGGACCACCAATTGCGCAAACGCACCCGGTTCGGCGACTACGCCATTCTCTACCGGGGTAACCATCAGTCGCGCCCGGTTGAACTCGCACTGCAGCAGCAGCAGGTGCCTTACCACCTCAGCGGGGGCACCTCATTTTTTGCGCGCAACGAGGTCAAGGACATCATGGCGTACCTGCGTCTGCTCATGAATAAACACGATGACAATGCCTTCCTGCGTATTGCCAATGTCCCACGCCGCAAGCTGGGCACCTCGACCCTGGAGGCACTGGGACACTATGCCAATACCCATCGCTGCAGCCTGAGCCAGGCCTGCAGCCGGATCGACAGCGGTGCAGTATCCGAGGCCGGGCTGGCGCGCTTGCAGGCTTTCCACACGTGGATAGATACAGTGCGCCGACGTTGCGAGGGCGGCAATGGAGTTGCGGCAGTGCGGCAGTTGGTACGCGATATGGAATACGAAGACTGGCTGCTCCAGAACAGTTCCAGTGAGGACGTGGCCGAGCGACGCATGAGCAATGTCCATTTTCTGATCGACTCGCTGCAAAGGGTCATGGCCAACGAACAGGTCGCCCTGGATGAGGCGGTTTCGCGGCTGGTACTGCGCGACTTGCTGGAGCAGCAGGACGAGGAGACAAAAGGCCCCGATAGCGTGCAACTCATGACACTGCATGCCGCCAAGGGGCTGGAGTTCCCCCACGTCTACATTATCGGCATGGAAGAAAAACTGCTGCCGCACCGGGTAAGCCTTGATGAGGACTCCATTGACGAGGAGCGTCGGCTGGCCTATGTGGGAATTACCCGGGCCCGTGAGACCCTGAGCATGACCCTCGCCAGTACCCGTCGCCAGTTCGGCGAAACCGTCAAGTGCAAGCCCAGCCGTTTTATCGACGAATTGCCGCAAGATGACCTGCGCTGGCAGGGCGAGGGCGAGGGCAGCGAGGAAGCGAACGAGACTCGCGCCCAGGAGACTCTGGCAGGACTAAAGGGCCTGTTCGGCTGATGCTGCAGCTCTCGTCGGCGAGCCCTTGCAGCAACGCCCGTATTAGCGGGAACTCCTCGTGACGAACTGGCTCGATAAGCACTTCGCCGTTGCCGCCAGCGGCTCCAGCATTGGTACTGAAGTCATGGCTGGCGGCACGACATTTCTGGCGATGGCCTATATCATTGTGGTGAACCCCGCCATCCTGTCCGATGCAGGCATGGACTTCGACGCAGTATTTGTTGCGACCTGTCTTGCCGCGGCACTGGGCTCACTGGCCATGGGATTACTGGCCAACTATCCGGTGGCAGTAGCGCCGGGCATGGGCCAGAACGCGTTCTTCACTTACGCTATCGTGATAGGCGCAGGCTACGACTGGCAAACCGCGCTCGGCGCTGTTTTTCTCTCTGGCGTGTTGTTCGTCCTTATCAGTGTCCTGCCTGTTCGGGAGTGGGTCATCAATGCGATCCCCCGCAATCAGAAGCTGGGCATTGCCGCGGGCATCGGTATTTTCCTCGCCTTCATCGCACTGCAAAACGCCGGGATCATCATCAACAACGATGCCACACTGGTGGGCCTTGGAGACCTCACCCGCTTTGGCCCGGTCACAGCACTGGCAGGCTTTGTGCTGATCGCTGCACTCTCCGCCCGGGGGTTTCGTGGAGCGGTGCTCATAGGCATATTGGTCGCTGCCGCCGCAGGATGGCTGACTGGCGAGGCACCTCTCCATGGCGTGACGGCGCTGCCCCCCTCCCCGGCGCCGGTGCTACTGCAGCTGGATATCGCTGGCGCCTTCAGCCTGTCTATGCTGACTATTATACTGTCACTGCTGCTGGTAGACGTCTTCGATACGGCCGGCACTTTGGTGGGCGTCGCTACGCAGGGCAACATGCTCGATGAACAGGGTCGCCTGCCACGACTGCGTAACGCGCTGCTCGCAGACTCCTCCGCCACACTGTTGGGTGCGCTGCTGGGCACCTCGTCCACCACCAGTTACCTCGAGAGCACATCCGGCGTCTCCGCGGGTGGCCGTACAGGGCTTACCGCGGTGGTCGTGGCGTTGTTATTTCTTGCCTGTCTTGTGCTCGCTCCATTGGCGCAAAGCATACCGGAGTACGCAACGGCCGCTGCACTGTTGTTCGTTGCTGTGATGATGACACGCAGTCTCGCGCGCGTTGACTGGGACGACATGAGTGAGGCCTGCCCGGCAGCGATCACCGCACTGGCCATTCCACTGAGCTATTCGATAGCCGACGGTATCGGGCTGGGTTTTATCTGCTATGTGCTGATCAAGCTGGCCGCCGGCAGGCACCGGGATATTTCACCGGCAATGGCGGTCATCGCCGCGTTATTCGCGGTCAAGTTCACGGTCTTGTAGGCAGCGCCCTGCTACCGGCGGGCAATAGCCGAGTCGCGGGAAGACAACTGTCGTGTCGCTGCGAGGACTGCTGCAAACGCCGGGAGACCTCCGCGCAGATTGGGTGCATCAAGAATATGCACGAAATAGAACGGCGCATCCTCCTCACTCGTCAGAGGCGGGCGGTGCGGGATAAACCAGGTCGTCCCTTCACCTCGGGCCCGGATGGGCGCCAAGGCAACAGGGCGTTTTTCTACTGACTGCCTTCTACCATGTAGTCCACGGCGGCAATGACTTCCTCGTCGCTGCAGTTCATGCAGCCACCCTTGGCGATCATACCCGTCCCGGGCACACCATTGACGCCAGCGTCATGGAGTACTGCCATGCCCTTGGCGATACGATCGCTCCAGCCAGCGACATCACCGTACACCGGCGCACCCGCCGCGCCAGTAGTATGGCAGGCCATGCACGCGGCGTTGTACACCTCTTCACCCGAGCGGGCGACACCGACGGTCGCCGCGGGTATAGCGGCACAACTGCTGTCTCCCTCCAGACAAATGACCCCGGATGGTTTGATACGCTCTTCAATCGCGGCACGCTGCCCCTCTGTGAGACTCACGGCGAGGGCTGACCCGGCGAGCAACAAGCCGAAGACACTGAATACGATACGATTAATCACAACCTACTCCTCAAATAGCATGGCGCGCATTATAGCGACTATTTATCCTGCGGCAAAACCGAGGCCAGGGCGCTTGCCTAGACGCCAAAAGCTAGACAAACTATGGCCCTCGCGCTATGCGCCGCACACTGCGCCGAACTGGCCACATACCCAACTGGAGCCCAGCCTACATGAAAGTTTACGCGTATGACCCCGCCCCCAACCCCCAGCGGCTCGCCCTGTTCATGAAAATGAAAGGGCTTGAGCTGGAAACCATACCAGTGGATATGACAACGGGTGAGCACCTCGGTGATGCCTACAAGCAGATCAACCCGGCGGGAACCTTACCGGCACTGGTGCTGGACGACGGGACCGTACTCACCGAAGTAGTGGGCATGTATACCTATCTCGAGGACTTGCACCCGGAGCCGCCACTCATGGGGCAGACGCCGCTGGAACGCGGGCAGGTTATGAGCTGGTGTCATAAACTTTTCACCGGCCTGACACAGGCCGTTGCCAGTGTGTTCCGCAACCGCAGCAAAGGGTTCGTGAACCGGGCACTGCCCGGCCCCCAGGACCTGCCTCAAATCCCCGATCTGGCAGAACGCGGCCGAATGCAGATCAACTTCGCCATGCCAATGCTGGATGAACATCTGGCTACCTCCCGCTGGCTGGCGGGCGACAACTTCACCGCGGCGGATATCGATCTCTACGTCACCATCGGCTTTATGGGGTGGATAAAGGAATCCATCCCGGAGAACTGCACCCACCTCAACGACTGGTTCCGGCGCGCGCAGGAAAAGCTGTCCTGACCCGAGCACAGCCCAAACCGCATACTCGAACGGATATGATGCCCCGCCCTCCGTAGTTCTGGTTTATAAAGGACGGTCGCCAGAACGGGTATTGGCACATGGTCCTCTTTCACGATGGCAAACGCGCACTGCGGTTCTGTCTGCTTCTAGTGTTGTGTAGCGTCTGCCTATTGCTGGGCGGCTGCCAGCGGAGGCCGCCCGAAGCAGCCCTCGAGACATACATCAATCGATTGGCGATCGCCCTGTCGACGTCGGTGGAACGCAACTCACTGACCCAGATTCCCGCCCTGCCCCCCGACCTCGCCTTGACAACGAGTTCAAATCTCGCCGGCGCCAGTATTTTTGATCCGCTGTCGCTGCGAAACTGCACGCTGAAAACCACCCTAATCAAACGTGGTAGTTCACTCGGGAAAAATGCGAAGGCCTCTCAACACCTTCTGCTGCAACTGGAATTTCTGCAATTGGCGCCAGCCTGTATTGCGCTGCAGCGGCAGCAGGGCAACATCGCCACAGCAGACCAACTGCAAAAAGAGTGGCGTTACGAAAGGAGCACTTTAGCCGGACAAATCTTTCAAGCCACTCTGGCCGGCACAGCATTTCGCGCCTTCTGGAATGCTCACCCCCGGCCGGGAGAGTACCCTCCGGTAGACGTGGCTCGAGCGCGGGCTGCCCTTAACCAACTTAATCACATGGTGGTCCGTTGGTTGCAGGGTGATTACCGCTCCGACAATCTGGCTCTGGAACTTGCTCTCGGGGAGATCGCCGGCGCCCGGGCAGGACACACGCTACAGTGGCTTGCTGCACGGCACGACTGGCTCCGCGCAGCGGACATGTCGCTGCACAATCCGGTCACCGGGCGTTTGCTGTGTCGCCAGGAGGCCCCCACCACACGCAGGATTTTGCTGGCAGATGCCACTGCATACTTCCGGCAAGAGGTACTGCCACGCTCGCGCCGCACCGCTAAACAACTGGCGACTCTAGTCGATGCGGTCACCGCGCTGGAGGTATTGCTCGAACCTACACAATCGCCTGATTATCAGCGCTGGCGACACCAGATTGTCGAGCTGCGGCAGACGATCGATCAGGCCGCGGCAAAGCACCTGGAGGCTCTCACACGGGCACAACAGGCCTGCACGTGATCGCTGACAAAGGCCGCGCCACATTATCGAAGCCCCCGTGCGAATGCGGAAAAACGGGGCGGCACATCCGCAAGTGATATCGTCACGAGCACAGCGGGCGCGGGAGGGCACGTTTACCCAGCGTCCACGCGCACAACTAGCCAGCGTATAAAAAAGCGATGAACTGACCCCGCCCACCTGGCGTAACTATTACCTCGCACGACAGGGAACAACGCCATGACCTTCAAACACTTCTTTATTGTTCTGGGATTAGCCGGATTTGCGACTATGGGATACGCCATCGAAGAACCCGCCTACGAAACAGCACAGCACATCGACAACGTCGAACTGAGAGACTATGCCGCCAGCATACAGGCCAGAACGACCATGGGCTCTGAAGACTCGTCTTCCAGCAGTTTCCGCCGCCTCGCTAATTATATCTTCGGTGGTAATACTGCAGAGCAGTCCATAGCCATGACGGCGCCGGTAGAGTCGCACATGACAAGCGATGGCTACATGGCTTTTACCCTGCCGTCGGAATACGCAATGGCTCAGCTACCCTCCCCCAATGACACGAGCGTGACTCTGCATGCAGTGCCGGCGCGACGCATAGCGGTCATCGTGTTCGGCGGTTGGGCTACCGACGGCAGGGTTGAGGAAAAATCACGCGAGCTGATGGCGGTGCTCGCGGCCAACGGTATACAGACCGTCGGTGAACCCTTCCTCAATCAGTACAACCCGCCCTGGACGCTACCCTGGAACAGACGTAATGAAGTAGCCGTCCTTGTCGCTCCGTGACCGGGGGCGTCCACCTCGTTCGCCGGGCCGGCATTGCAGTGAACTGGACGGGAATCTGTCATCCCGCTGTGATGCGCGCCCTGCGTCCCCTCACGAGGCCGGGCTCACCGCCCGTGGCTCCACTGAATAGAGCGCTGCCCGCCGGACGACCGGCAATCGCCCTTACACTTGCGGTCGTGAAAACAACAACCACGGGGCTTACTCGCTGCGACTCGCTTCACTGGCTAGCCTCAAATACATACGCTGCCAATACATCGATGTCAGCAGAACTGAGCTGTCCACCATAGGCGGGCATCGCTCCTACGCCCTGGTTGATAGCATTCCTGAGCTGCGCGAGGCCTGGTTTCAGCGTGTCAAGATTTGGACCCACCACGCCGCGGGCGTTGGAGGCTGCAAGGCTGTGACAGACACCACAACCGGGTTGAGCTTGACTATCAAATATCGCCTTTCCTGCCGCGGCCTGATCTGAAAGCACCCGTGCAGGGGTCGGCTCCACCGGGCTGTCGGATATTACTGACGCGGGCTCCGCGGTTGCAATCAGCTCACGCTTCGCAAGAGTCCGCACTGCGGTAATCGTTAAACCATGATCGCCCCAGCCGTTGTGCCCATAGCCCCGATGATTGTCT
>CAJQQW010000079.1 GCA_905480565.1 uncultured Halioglobus sp.
TCCGATAAAAGTCCTGCACCGCAGCCCATATCCAATATACGCAGACCATTTAAATTTCCCACTGATAAGCCGTTTTCTGCCCCGAGCGTTGACAACTGATGTTTGATAAATGGCAAGCGTGTGGCTTTCGGGCGGTGTAGCGGCCACATCAGCCCTGTCGGATCCCACCACTAGTCCGCAAACGCATCAAGGCGTACAATTTCTGCTGCATCGATCGTTGTCATCAATGTGTAGCTCAGGTTCGTTCTATTGTAGTCACGCTCGTTTGGCTCGAGAAGATGACTGGAGTATGAGCTATTTTCACCGGGCTTAAGAGTCTGCACGGTGCCCTCAGGAGGGGGCTAAGAAGTTAACGAGATGTCGTGGCGCTGCATAAACACGGTCAACTCAACAGAAAACCTATTCAACCCCACCTTTTGGCCAAGCGTCACGTAACTGTGTGTCGTAGATTTCCACTGTTCAGGAAAAAAAGTGAATGTGTCAGCGTCGTCCGGTCTCAGTACCGATTCTCAGCCACTTCAGAGAAGCAAGGTGGGCAGGTCTACCTAACTAACGAAGAACAAAAAATCAAGACACGATACCAATGCAGAGCGGCATGCAGCGCGTGAGGAATGCCGATTGCCTGCGGATAGGTGTCTCAAGCGTCAGACAAGAAAGTTATTTTGAGAGTAGAACTCCAACCTGATTCTGTTGACTATGCTGGATTAGGTAGAGCGCTTCCCTTTCCTTTTTAACCAATTAAGAAAACGGTGAATGAGAAGCGGTGCGACGCCCGCTAGCGTGAGGATGATGAACGTCTCTAAAGTCAGAATTTTTATGTCGGCTCCAAAATTGGCCATGGTGCTGCCAGCATAGCTCCAAAGTGCAAGAACAATGATTTGTGCAATGGTCGTGACAATCACATAGGTCGAAAGCTTCAAGCTGGTCAGGCCGGATAACAGGTTGGTAAGGAAGAAAGGGAAGATCATGATTAGCCGGATGCTGAAAAGATAGTAAAACCCTTCATCATTGATGTTCCTGTTGACGATCGAAAATTGTTCCTCGAATCGATTTTTCAGCCAGTCCCTGAATAGGTAGCGTGACCAAAGAAAAACCAGGGTCGCGCCAATCGTGCTTCCAACAACGCCGATTGCCCAGCCCATCTGAAAGCCAAATAGAGCACCGGCAAGGAGCGAAAAAAGTCCTGTTACGGGAAGCGCTGCGCCAATCAAAATAGCGGATACTAAAACGTACAGCACCATCACCAGTAGCGGATTGTTGTCGTAATAGTCCAGATAGTTACCCAGCTGCGTCTCCAAAAACTCTGCTGACATATAGGGAGAGATAATCAAAAAGAAAACCATGGATGCAGCGAGCAGCGCGATTCCGCATATCAGCTTGGTTGTATGGGACGCTAAGCTCATTGTGCTTTGTCCTGTGTGAAATCACTTCGAAAAAGCGTATTGAATTTTTTCATTCAGAGCCCGCCGCGGTTTGTCGGTCTGGATAATCGAAAATAGCTAGAAAATCTGTAACAGCAGACACACTGATAATCCCACGTCTGGCTCAGAAAATCTCTCAATATTGTATCGCACGGTCTGTCGCAGGAATTTTGCTATAACAAGCCATATTATAAGCAATATCAATGTGGTGCTGCACAGGAAACGACTCGCAATGATGAGGTCTGTGAATCAAAGAAGATGTCAAATTACTTTTTGTCCTCTCTAGATGGCGCTCGTGTGGATTAGGATAGCGAAGTGATTGGTGTGGTCGCTCAGTCCAAGCGTATGGTGCATCTGCGTAATGTTTCATCAGCGGCCTGATTAGTAGTCATGGCGGCGAACCGAGCAAGCTCGTGACGGATAGGCTGCGCAGCTATACAGGCTCGTAGCACAACGATACCGATTTCTATCAACGTAACTGACAAATAGGCTAGTAATCGAGCGAGGCCTCCTCGAGAGACGAAGAGAGCGGGGGAGCGGTGCAGAGGTTCAAGTGTGTGAGGCGGGCTCAGCGAATCCTGATGCTAATGCTGCTGCATTAAATCTATTCAATCTGTAAAGGTGGCCGTGCTGATGTCAATCGTCTGTACAAAGTGGTTGAGGATTTATAAGCAAAAACAGACAATGTGCTGCTGATCGACGGTGTAGGGCGCCGTTAAAGGCGGCGTTTTCATCGCGGCTTCGTTTATATCGATACTCGGAGTCACAAGGCTCGTTAATAAATTGGAGGACTGCAGTGATCATAAAACATTTTTTCGTCTTGCTCGGCATCGCGGCGTTGTGGTCGTTTCCATCTTTCTCAGCGAATGCACAGGAGCTTAAATCGCCCGAGGCGATTGCCGCTCTGATGGAGACGGTAGAAACGCGCATCGCAGAGCTTCAGCTGATTAACAGACAGATTGAAACTGCGCCTGCGGTAGATCAGGATGCACTGCTTTACCGCAGAGACGAGCGTAGTTTCGAATTGCTGGTTTTGATTGATGAGCTTTCGCAGTCCGTGATCCAAATGCCGGACGATGATGCGGTCAGGCAGAAAATCAGCGAACGATTGCGGACAGAGTTTCTAACTGCAGGTGACAGACTTTTTATACGATTGAATGAACTCGATGAGCGCATTAAAGACCAGTTGGCCGCGCTTGACTCTTACAGTGGCAGTAAGCGTATTTTCGCTGAGTCCTTAGTTAATACGCTGCAGAGTATGCGAATGAAGTTTTTCGAGGCGGCGGTAAATCTAGTCTTGAGTCGTGAGGCCTTGGAAATTCCGGTCGCTGCTATTCGCTCAGGTCTTGTCAACGAAATGTCGTCTTACGGGGAGGCCTTGATAGGCCGGGTGGAGTTCACCGGTGCTGCAACAAAAGAAATAGCCAAGCGACTTAAACTTGACCCTTCCAACGCGGACCTGCAGTCGGGATTGACGGAAATGCAGCTTCAATATGCTCTGCAGTCTGAGCGATTGCGTCAGCTGGTGGGGTCTATGGAAAGGCTGGAAGTAGATACACGAAACTATCGAGCTATCTTACTGAAAAATAGCAGCGGCGTTTCGGTAGGAATGTTTGATAGTGACGTGGTAGTGCAGATAGTGCGGGACGGCTGGCGTAAAACCCGAGAATCTGTCGTGCAAAATTCGCCGGATATCGCGTTGAAATTGCTGGTTTTTCTAATCGTTCTGCTTGTTTTCAGAATGCTGAGTCGACTTATTCGTAAGGCTGTGGGCGCCACTCTTGAGCGTTCTTCGGCGGATCTTTCCAATTTGCTCAAGGATATTTTGATTTCCGCCTCAGGTGGCACGGTAATGATAGTCGGTGTTCTCATGGCATTGTCCCAGATTGGTATTTCGTTAGCACCTATGTTGGCTGGCCTAGGGGTGGCAGGATTCATAGTGGGTTTTGCCTTGCAAGATACCTTGGGTAACTTTGCGGCAGGGGCGATGATACTGGTTTACCGGCCCTACGATGTTGATGATTTTGTCGAAGTCACCGGGGCGTCGGGATTAGTCAAAAAAATGACACTGGTTTCTACAACTATCACGACCTTCGATAATCAGACATTAGTGGTGCCCAACAGTAAAATTTGGGGTGACGTAATAAAAAATGTCACCGCACAAAAGCTGCGTCGAGTAGACCTGGAGTTCGGCATTAGTTATGGCGACGATATCCTTAACGCCGAGCGGGTCTTGAGTGACATTGTCACCAAGCATGAAATGGTTCTCTCCGAGCCGGAGCCTAACATCAGGCTTCATACCCTGGGCGATTCGTCAGTCAATTTCATCGTTCGCCCCTGGGTTAAAACAGAGGATTATTGGGCGGTTTACTGGGATTTAACCCGAGAAGTGAAGGTGCGATTCGATCGCGAGGGAATCTCGATTCCTTTCCCACAAAGAGATGTCCACGTTTATAACGAGGCTAGTACTCGTAGCGAACCCCAGTCGTAAACCCATAACTAAACTGGCCCTTTTATTCTGCATCGCTTTCGTATACGGCAACGTTCCGGAATAGGTGTTCTAACATTTCCCAGCGCACGCGCAGGTCAGTATCGCCATAGAAACGACCGTCAGTGATGATATCTGGGTGCAGACTAGCATCACACTGGGCGTCTAATTTCGGTGCCTCGAAGCGCATATCTAAACCGGTGGAGAACACTATTAAATGAGTGGGCGCGCTAGCAATTGCTATGCCTATCTTATGCTGAGTAACTTCCTGGCCGCCAGAAACCCACTCAATAATGCGGGGGCCGCGCCGCGCAGTTGTATTCCTTGCAGCCTTTCTTTTAGAGCCAGAAAAATACCAATTGCTAAAAGCGCGTGACCATGCCGGTGCTAGTTTTTAGCCCGGTCAATGGTGCAGCTCGGAATAGCTTGGTTGATCACAACCTGAGTCAGAATCAGGCGTCTTCCAGAGGTGTCGAGCGAAGCCCACTGTTCCACCGGTAGCAGCTCAACCCCGGCAGCATCAAGCTGTTCTGGATCGCCAACCGCAGCAGCGCGTAACGTGGCACCCTCCACGATGCAGCTAACAATCTCCGCGCTAACGGTTGCTTCCATTCCGTCAGTAAGCTGCGCAATTTCACCGGCGGTTAGCGGGCCAGTCTCTGCGCTGAAATGGCCATGCGTTACTAGATCGCACGCTCCTAGTAGTAAGGCAACACTCGCCATGGTTGATTTCATTGCCAATGTCATCGTGTTGTTCCCTGCTTGTAGGGCCTTTCTATCGCAATAGCGGTTGACGTACCCGTCTGAATGACAGGCGCAAAAGGCTTTTCCATTTGAAAGCTTAGCAGCAAGAGGAGATCAGCATAGTGAAGATAAATAGGATATTGGGAATAAACCCATTCGCGGCACTCTGGCAACGCATCGCAGAAATGACATGGGCTATATTCCTCAGTTGAATTTCGTCATCGATAGGATTTAGGCGACTAGAAATATTTTATCAGTACCCACTTTTGGGTCGATTTCGCTGGACCAATCATTCTCGCTACCAACTTTTTGGGCGAAGACAGGTTAATTTTTCTATATCCTCGCACAAGCCAAAAGGCGATTAACCTGGGCGGCCCCTCCGGGCCGATTGTCCTAAACGCGCCGAACAGTTGAGTCACTGACCTATTTTCCGCACTACTAGAATCAGGGTAGTGTGATTATGTCAGGAGCATAGTCAGCCGCTCGGTAAGCCTCGCAAAAAGCAGCCTCGTCTCCGGCATAGCCGGGGTCATGCTCAACCAGTGCAGTGCGGATCATATCCCAGGGTCCTAACGTTGCGCCCCCGGAGTTTCTCGCTACGAGAACGAGATCAAGTCCGCGATGTCCCTCAATTATCTGTCCGCCCAAACCTAAAGCAGAAAATACACCTACATCGTAGGTTTGCACACACGCCTGTGGATCGTCGTAGTTACAGTCGGTGGACTCACTGAGAGTATGAGGAAACTCTCGCCAAATTGACGGAGGTGCGCAATGGCCCGGTGGTACTCCCACATTGGGGTCGATTTCGGGCAAGGTGCTGGGCGTCGATTTCACCCAGGTTAAATAGCCATAGCTTAAGTTGGCATCTTCGAAGGCCGGGTGAGTCATTCTGTACACCCACTCCTCGTCGAGCAAGCGCTGTTGGTCCCAGACACCACCGTGCACAAGAAGTAAGCCAAGGCGGGCCATGTCGCGAAGATTTGACTGCCAGGAGAAGCCAAAATTGTCTCCCTGCCAGACACTGGCACTCATCCCCAGCTTGTCGAAGAGTTCGCGTTGGGCGAATTCTCCGGTGGTGGTGGCGCCATTGAAGCGCACTGAGTCCTTTGCAATGACAGCTTCGACGACATCGCTCAATCGATTAATTTCGCGCGCTCCTATCAAATCGTACTCCCAGTCGCGTTCTCCGAAAGCAAGGCTCTCATTGAACCCAATCATAGCTAGTACATGTCCGACCTGAGCATCTTGATTGAAGGAGATATCGTCGACCCAGAAATCCATACGGTCGGAATCCTGCAAAGGCATTTGCAGATCTGCGCTCATATACGCCGCTCGACCCACGACAGTGGCTCCAAGCGTTTTGGTAGTGGACCAATTGCGGCTGTTTTCGAACTGTCCAGGCATGTCCGGTGGGTAGAATTCGTGGCAGAGTTTTCCATAGCGGATAATCGCGTAAGAGTAAGGTGCTGTCTCATCGATAGTCGCGAGAATGTCTGGATCAAGGCCGCACTCCGCTATCAGGGCATCCGGAGCAACTGGTTCTCAGGGATCGGTTCCCGGATCATTGAATACGGCCAGCGTTCTTTCGATGGAGGTTTGGTTGCTCCCGTCGGAACAGCCGGGTAGCAAGATAATGCCCAGCGTAATAGTGAGAGGGAGTAACCTCTTGACTAGTTTGGTCTTGGAATGATTCATTGCGCTCCAAATTCTATTGCCACATACCGTCCATAAAGATTCAGAAGTATATTCCAGACGGATCAATTCTTACAATGTCGAAGGTGTAATCGGTATTGCCGGGTTAAGCGAGTCAAGCTGGTATGATCGCGCGATGAGCTCTTATAAGCGCCTCCAAAAAACCAACACTGGAAGGTTGGGCATCATCCCCTGTATTATTCAATGTCCGCATATTACCGGTAAAAAAATAAATGCAGCAAAAAAGTGCGCCTATTACAGAATTCACCATCCACATCTCCGACGCTGAGATCGAGGACTTAAAGCGGCGCCTCGCGCTCACTCGCTGGCCCGATCAAATACCGGGAACCGATTGGCGCTACGGTGCAAAGACCGAATACATCCGTTCTCTTTGTGACTATTGGTGCAACGAATACGACTGGCGCAAACACGAGGCACGGCTCAACCGTTTTCCTCAGTTCAAGACGGAGATTGCGGGAACCGATATTCATTTCCTGCATGTTGAGTCAAAACATGCCGACGCGACGCCACTACTAATTAGTCACGGTTGGCCGGGCACCTTTGTAGAGTTTCTGCACGTCATTGACCCGCTTGTGAACCCCGAGGCGCATGGTGGAGCCGCCGATAATGCGTTTCACGTTGTTTGCCCTTCACTGCCGGGCTACGGTTTTTCCGGTACCACAACGACAGAACAGGTCGATACGCTGGCAATCGGCGAAGCGTTTGCCGAACTCATGGCGCGCCTGGGGTATTCAAAGTACATAGCACAGGGCGGCGACTGGGGCGCGCTTATCACTTCTAATATCGGTTGTATCGATGCTGAGCACCTTTACGGCATTCATCTCAATATGCCTTTTGGATTCCCCGTGACCACTGATCCCAACGAGGGTTTATCTGTTTCGGAGATTGCTGATCTGGCAACCAT
>CAJQQW010000080.1 GCA_905480565.1 uncultured Halioglobus sp.
TCATGATAAAGCGCTGACCGGCGAGTTCGTCAGCAGCCTCGCACAGATTGCTGCCGAGGACTGGAACAGAATCGCCGGCACAGACTACCCCTTCCTGCGCCACGATTTCCTTTACGGTCTCGAGCTGGCCGCCTGCACCACTGCTGAAACGGGTTGGCAGCCTTGTCATCTGCTACTGCGACGCGACGAGGAGCTCCTTGCACTTATGCCGTTGTACCTGAAATCTCACTCCTACGGTGAGTATGTATTTGACTGGTCCTGGGCGGATGCATGGCGCCAGCGCGGTCTCGCCTACTACCCAAAATTGTTGAGTGCAATTCCCTTCACTCCCGCTACCGGCCCACGTCTTTGCGCCGCCCAGGACGCCGATCCCGGGCTGTGCTGGTCAGCAGCTCTGGCCGCGGTGCAGCAGCTGGCGAAAGAACGTGAGATCTCATCATGGCATGTGTTGTTCCCCGAGGAGGCGGTCAGTCAGAGACTGCTGGACGCGGGACTGCACCGGCGAACGGCCACACAGTTTCACTGGTTTAATGAGGGCTTTAACACTTTCGATGATTTCCTTGGCACCTTTAACAGCCGCAAACGAAAATCCCTCAAGCGGGAGCGCAGGCGGGTAGAGGAACAAGGGCTCAAACTCGTTACCCTGGAAGGCAGTGAGATTCGCGAAGAACACTGGGCCCGGTTTTACCACTTCTACCAGACCACGTATGCAAAACGCAGCGGGCACGGAGGTTACCTCAGCCGGGAATTTTTCCTCAACACTGCGGCAGGTATGGGATCACAGGTTGTCATGGTCCTCGCCTATCTGGATGACCAGGCCGTAGCCGGGGCACTGTACTTTCGCTCGAGCAACACCCTGTTCGGTCGCTACTGGGGGTGTGTCCATGAATTTGACGCCCTGCATTTCGAAGCGTGCTATTACCAGGGCATCGAGTACTGTATCGCCAATGGTCTGTCGCGCTTTGACCCCGGCGCCCAGGGCGAGCACAAGATACAGCGGGGATTCAGGCCTATCACCACCTATTCAAATCATTGGATCGCTGACCCAGAACTTTCTGCTGCGGTAGGTGATTTCACCCGCCGCGAGGCAGGCCATAACACACAATACAGGCAGTCAGCCGAAGGTTTCCTGCCATTCAAACAGCAGGATGGAGCCTGATGTGCTCTGGTTTACTGCACACGGGTCTCACGAAATGGGCGGCTCGTCCCGGGTGAATACCCAATTACGGGCGGTAGATTCGACCTTGTTGAAGCGATAGCCGTCCCGCTTGAATTTCTTGAGGCCCTCCGCCTCATTCAATTCTTTATCAATAATGAAGCGTGCCATCTGGCCACGGGCTTTCTTGGCAAAAAAACTGATCACCTTGTATTTACCTCCGCGCAAATCCTTGAATACCGGCGTGATGATATCCGCATCCAGATCACCCGCCTGCACAGAGCGAAAATACTCATTGGAAGCCAGGTTCACCAGGACCTTGCTGCCCGACTTTTTCAGCCCTTTCTGAAGTATCCGGGTAATTTCTCCGCCCCAGAATTCATACAGATTTTTCCCCCCGCGGTTTGCAAAAGTGAGCCCCATCTCCAGCCGGTAAGGCTGCATCAGATCGAGAGGTCGCAACACACCGTACAAACCGGAAAGAATGGCGAGGTGATGCTGTGCAAAGTCGAGCTGCTCTTTGTCCAGCGTTTGTGCTTCCAGCCCAAGATAAACATCACCCTTGAACGCCAGCAGGGCTTGCTTCGCATTCTCCAACGTAAACGGCGTTGTAAAGTTCAAAAACCGCTGGTAATTGAGATCGGCTATCTTTTCACTGACGCCCATTAGCCCTCGAATCTCATCGGGAGCGAGGCCACGCGCATCCTCGACCAGCTGCTCCGCATACTCTATAAGCTGGGGCTGCGTTTTCTTGCGCGTGCCTGCAGGGGTGTCGAAGTCCAGGGTCTTGGCCGGGGAGATGACGGTTAGCATTTCAATGATTCCTGACTGTGCTCTCGGGGAGAACATGTTTTCAACAAAGGTAATGGCCTATACTACTCTACCTGTCGAATAATCAAAAAGACCCAGCGCTATGCCTTATGTGCATGCCGTAGTTCATATTATAGACCGATTCACAGACCGTTGCGGTCGCGTGCTTGCGTGGCTATCGCTGGCAATGGCACTGACGGTAGCATTGATTGTGGTGTTGCGTTATGGATTCCGTATTGGATCCATTCCCCTGCAGGAGTCTGTTATTTATCTTCATGCCAGTCTGTTTCTGCTTGGTGCGAGCTACGCACTGAAGAACGGCGCTCATGTCCGTGTTGATATTTTCTACCGCCGCTTCAGCCGTCGAGGCCAGGCGTGGATTGACAGCCTCGGGGGCATTATTTTCCTGCTGCCACTCTGCATATTCATCTTTCTGAGCAGTTGGGACTATGTTTTTGAATCCTGGTCGATGTTCGAGTCCTCGCCAGAGCCCGGAGGGATTCCCGCGGTCTACCTCTTGAAATCGCTGATCCCCCTTGCTGCGGCCAATCTGGCCTTGCAGGGGTTTGCCGAAATTCTGCGCAACGCACTGGTTCTCACGGGGAGTAGCGCGCGCTGATGGAGTTCATTTCCCTTTACCTGTTCCTCGCAGTGTGTCTCCTGCTGATGCTGGGTTTCCCTGTCGCCTTCACCCTGGCGGGAACGGCGCTAGCCTTCGCCACTGTGGGCACACTCACAGGCGTTTTCGACACCAGCTTTCTGGCCGCATTGCCTGGTCGCATTTTTGGCACCATGAACAACACGACCCTGATAGCCGTACCCTTATTCATTCTCATGGGCACGATTCTCGAGCGCTCGCGGATCGCGGAAGAGTTATTACACAGCATGAGCCGTTTATTTCGCGGGGTGCGCGGGGGGCTGGGTATTTCTGTGGTTGTCGTCGGTATGTTTCTCGCAGCCAGTACCGGTATTGTCGGGGCGACCGTTGTCACAATGGGCCTGTTGTCCCTGCCGAGCATGCTGAAGGCGGGTTACAAGCCCTCAGTTGCAACGGGCACTATCTGCGCGACGGGTACATTGGGACAAATTATCCCTCCTTCTATTGCCCTGGTATTGTTGGGAGACGTCCTTTCCAACGCCTACCAGCAAGCCCAATTGAATATGAATATATTCAATCCCAAGACGGTGTCCGTGGGCGACCTGTTTGTTGGCGCGTTAATCCCCGGGCTGCTGCTGGTTGGGCTATACATTATCTACTTACTGCTGCAGGCGCGGCTCGACCCAGACGCCACACCAGCCAATGACCTGGAGCCCATTACCCTCGAAGAGGTCGCTCGAGGGCTACTGCCGCCCCTGTTACTCATAATGGTTGTTCTCGGTTCGATTCTCGCCGGGGCCGCTACTCCA
>CAJQQW010000081.1 GCA_905480565.1 uncultured Halioglobus sp.
TCGCAGTACGCGAAGTCGCGAAAGTAATGGTGCGCGCTCATCTCTCCACCGTAGATCGCATTTTCAAGCCGCATACGCTCCTTGATAAAAGCATGGCCCGTCTTGCTCTGCACCGCTTCACCACCAGCGGATTCAACGATATCCACTGTATTCCATGTCAGACGAGGGTCATGCACGATTTTTTCCGGACCGCTCTGCTGTAAAAACGCCTCGGCAAGCAGACCCACCACATAGTAGCCCTCGATAAATGTGCCCTGCTCATCGAAGAAAAAGCAACGGTCGAAGTCGCCATCCCAGCCCAGGCCCATATCGGCCCCATGCGCCTGCACCGCCGCGATAGCCGCCGCTCGATTCTCCGGCAGCAAGGGGTTGGGCACCCCGTTGGGAAAATGGCCATCCGCTTCATGGTGCAATTTGATAAATTCGAAGGGCAGGTGCTTTTCCAACAGATCGATCACCCGGCCGGCGCCGCCGTTACCCGCGTCAGTGACTATTTTTAAGCCCTTCAGCTTTTCGAAATCGACATACGACAACAGGTGCTCTACGTAGGCCTCGGAAGTATCGAGTTGAAACAGCGTGCCCCGCGTTGCCGCCGGCGTAAACGCGTCTCTCTCAGCCAGGGCCTGAATATCAAACAAGCCGGTGTCACCGGAAATTGGCCGGGATTCCTCCCGCACAAATTTCATGCCGTTGTAGTCTTTCGGGTTATGGCTCGCGGTGATCGCGATACCGCCATCCATTCCCGCATGCGACGTTGCGAAATAGATTTCTTCCGTGCCGCACAAGCCGATGTCGTACACATCGACACCTTGTTCCAGCAAACCTTCCGAAACAGCGGCCTTGATAGACTCACTGCTCAGGCGGATATCATGTCCGACCACAACCTGCTTCGGCTTGACCACCTCAGCATAAGCCCTGCCAATACGCCGGGCGATGTCTTCATTGAGTTGGTCTGGCACACGACCGCGAACATCATACGCCTTGAAACAGGTTATTTTTTGCACGGGGAACTCACTTAGTTCTGGAGGTAATAATTCTCGTAAACAAAATTGGTGGCTTCGACAAAACCAGGGACACTGCCGCAATCGAAACGCCTGCCCTTGAACTTGTAAGCCATTACACAACCCTGTGCAGCCTGGGTTTGCAGAGCATCCGTGATCTGAATCTCCCCGTTTGCGCCCGGGGAGGTATCCTGCAATATGTCGAAAATATCCGGAGTCAGTATATAGCGTCCAATAATGGCCAGATTTGAGGGTGCGTCCGCCGGATCAGGTTTCTCTACCATCTCATCCACGCGGTAAATACCAGACTTCAGGCTCTCTCCCCGAATAACGCCATATTTGTGCGTCTCATCTTCCGGCACTTCCTGAATCGCAACGATCGAGCAACGGAACTGACGGTAGAGCTCCGCCATTTGAGCCAGTACTCCCGGGCCGTTGTTAATGCATAAATCATCCGAGAGTAAAACGCCAAAGGGCTCATTCCCTATCAGTGGCCTCCCGGTAAGCACGGCATGTCCAAGCCCTTTCATCTCACGTTGGCGCACGGTGGTGAAGACGCCCTTGTCCAATACATCACGAATACTGGCGAGATACGCCTCCTTTCCACTACCGGATATCTGGTGTTCCAACTCATAACTGATATCGAAATGATCTGTAATCGTGCGCTTGCCGCGACCGGTCACCATGGCGCAGGTCGTCATCCCCGCCTCGATCGCCTCCTCGACCCCGTACTGCACCAGTGGCTTATTCACCACAGGCAACATTTCCTTGGGCATACTTTTGGTGGCGGGAAGAAAACGGGTTCCATATCCAGCAACCGGAAACAAACACTTGGTAATCACGTCAGAATTCCCCAATCAAACACACTACTTCGGGCTACGTCCGTAGACGTCCTCGAAACGAACAATGTCATCCTCACCCAGGTAGGAACCTGACTGCACTTCGATTAACTCCAGAGGCACCTGGCCCGGGTTGGCCAGTCGGTGCTTATGGCCTAACGGTATGTAGGTCGATTCGTCTTCGGCCAGCATAAACACTTTGTCCTCACAGGTCACCTCGGCGGCACCCTTCACTACAATCCAGTGCTCGGCGCGATGATGATGCATTTGCAAAGACAATTGTTGCCCAGGATTAACAACAATGCGTTTTACCTGAAAACCATCAGAGATTACCAACGATTCGTAGGAACCCCACGGGCGGTATACACGCCGGTGCAGCGATGCTTCAGTCCGCCCCTGCGTTTTGAGCATCGTCACGATTCGTTTTACGTCCTGTACCTTGTCGCGATTCGCCACCAGCACCGCATCGGCTGTTTCTACAACAACCAGATTGTCGATACCGGTTGCGGCAACCAACCGCGAGTCACTGCGAAGGTAACTGCTGCTGCAGTTGTCCATGATCACATCGCCGCGAGATACGTTGCCATCCACATCCTTATCCGCAACGTCCCACAAAGCCGACCACGCCCCTACGTCACTCCAGCCACAATCCAGGGACACTACTCCGCCCAAGCCCGTTTTTTCCATAACAGCATAATCAATACTGTCCCCGGGACACCGCATAAATATTTCCGCATCCGGACGCACAAAATGCATGTCTGTCTCAGCCACGTCCATCGCTTTTTGGCAGCAAGACAGCATATCCGGCGCAAGCCGAGCCAACTCGTCAAGGTAACTCTGGGCGCGCAACAGAAACATTCCGCTGTTCCAGAGATACCCACCGTCCTGCAGATACTCGCGCGCGGTCACCTCATCGGGCTTTTCGACAAAGCGTTCTAGCTCAAACAGATTATCCGAAACGGCTGAACCGCACTTGATATAACCGTAGCCCGTCTCGGGCGCCGTAGGAATCACTCCAAAGGTCATCAGCCTGCCTTCGACCGCCAGAGGCAGGGCCGTATTTACAGCGTTCACGAATGCATCCACGTTCTGGATGAGATGATCTGCCGGCAACACCAACAAAACAGCTTCGGGGTCACTGGTAACGGCCTGTATCGCAGCCAGTGCCACGGCGGGCGCAGTGTTACGGCCCTCGGGCTCAAGAATTAACGCATCGGACTCAATCTCTAGCTGTCGCATCTGCTCTGCGACCATGAAACGGTGCTCTTCATTACACACCACTAACGGCGCAGCTGAGGCAAGCCCCGCAGTGCGTCGCAGCGTTTCCTGCAACATCGATATTTCACCGGCCAGAGGCAGGAATTGCTTCGGATGTGATTCCCGCGATACCGGCCATAGCCGACTGCCGACACCACCGGAAAGAAGTACAGGTGTTAACATCCGAATCCTCTATCGCAGGGCTGAAAAATTCCGCGCGCCGCGGTCATACAGCGCTACTCCCGCGTATTAATAGACGACCCCGATGATATCGGATGGGGCTATTTTTCGCCAGCAAAGCGCTGGACTTGTGAGGCCCAGCTATTAAAATGGACGCTGGTCCGCAAGCGTCGTCTTGCAGGTCGGCCACACTACCCGTTGAACATCGCTTTTACAGGGCCTGAGTCTCACCTACTGTGGATACCTTATGATCGGAAATAGTACTTATTCCAAAGATGACCTGGTCGCTTGCGGTAAAGGGGACCTGTTTGGACCCGGTAACGCGCAACTCCCTATCGACCAGATGCTGATGGTGGACCGTATCACCCATATCAGCTCCGAAAACGGCGGCTACGGCAAAGGTGAAATAGTCGCCGAACTGGATATTGCGCCCGACCTGTGGTTTTTTGATTGTCACTTCCCGGGAGACCCTGTTATGCCAGGCTGTCTTGGCCTGGACGCGATGTGGCAACTGGTAGGGTTTTTCCTTGGCTGGCGCGGCAACCCCGGCCGGGGCCGAGCGCTGGGATGTGGCGAGGTGAAATTCAGCGGGCAGATACTGCCTAGCGCCAAGAAGATTGTCTACACTATCAATATCAAGCGGGTAATTGAGCGGAAGTTGGTGATGGGTATCGCCGATGGCGCTCTCTCGGTTAATGATCGTGAAATCTACACCGCGAAAGACCTGCGGGTCGGGCTATTCACATCCACGGAGTCTTTTTAGGCGCATGAGTAAACGAGTAGTTATAACCGGACTAGGTATTGTCTCCTGCCTTGGCAACGACGCGGATACCGTATCACAGGCACTCTACGATGGTCGCTCCGGCATCAGTGCCAGCCAGGAACAAATAGAAGCAGGTATGCGCTCGCATATCTCCGGCGCGCCCTCTATCGACCTCAGCGAGCACATTGACCGCAAGCAATTGCGATTCATGGGCAACGCCGCTGCCTTTGCTTATGTGTCTATGCAACAGGCCATCGCCGATGCGGGACTGGAGTCGGCACACGTATCCAATCCTCGGACCGGCATTATTGCCGGCTCGGGCGGTGCTTCCTCTGCCAGCCAGGTCGAGGCGGCAGATATTTTGCGGGAAAGAGGACTACGCAGGGTCGGCCCATACCGAGTGACACAAACCATGGGCAGTACAGTCTCGGCCTGTCTCGCTACACCCTTCAAAATCAAGGGCGTGAACTACTCTATTTCCTCGGCCTGCTCTACCAGCGCGCATTGCATTGGAAACGCCATGGAGCAAATTCAACTTGGCAAACAGGATCTTGTTTTCGCGGGCGGCGGCGAAGAGCTTCACTGGACCTTAAGTTGTCTGTTCGACGCCATGGGCGCACTGTCTACCAAATACAACGACTCACCGGAAAAGGCCTCCCGAGCTTATGACGCCAACCGCGATGGCTTCGTTATCGCCGGCGGCGGTGGCATGCTTGTTGTAGAGGAACTTGAACACGCCAAGGCACGGGGGGCAAAAATCTATGCCGAACTGGTGGGCTATGGCGCCACCTCCGATGGGCACGACATGGTAGCGCCGTCTGGAGAAGGCGCCGCGCGCTGCATGCAGCAGGCGCTGGCCACAGTCGAGGGCGCAGTGGACTACATAAACGCGCATGGAACCAGCACCCCGGCCGGCGACATTCAGGAATTGAAAGCCGTCAAGACAGCCTACGCAGGTGCGGACATTCCCGTGGTGGGCTCCACCAAATCACTGTCGGGGCATTCTCTGGGCGCTGCCGGTGTACAGGAAGCCATTTACTCACTGCTAATGCAGCAACGCGGATTCATCGCCGCGTCTGCCAATATCGAGGAACTGGATCCGGAAGCCGAGGGCATGCCCGTCGCGCTGCAGCGTCACGACGGTGTCGATCTGCAACGCGTAATGTCTAACAGCTTCGGCTTCGGCGGCACCAACGCATCGCTGGTGTTCCAGAAATATTCCGCCTAGTCAGCTGCCATTTCGCGCTTTAATGGCGACGATATGCGTACATTCCGAGCGACCAGTGTCGTCATGGGGCACTACACCAGCAGATCCAGCAGGAGCACATCCACCAGTTCACCCTCTGCCACTGTTCGACCCGCAGGGATAATGGCCAGCGCATTACTGGCAGAGACCGAACGCAATACCCCGGAACTCTGGTTGGCATAACGCGTTGCCCGCAACCCACCTGAGGTAGCCTCAACGGTCACTCGCAGATACTCCTGCCTCCGCCCTGCTTTGCTGACGGTGAAGGACGCCCGCGCTTGCAAACTCGGCACAGCCGGCTCATCCACTCCCTGTCGCTTCATAAGAAACGGCCGGGCGATCAAACAGAAGGTAACGAACACCGAAGACGGATTACCCGGTAAGCCAATAAACGGAGTATCCGCGATTCGACCGAAAGCGAGGGGCTTACCAGGCTTAATCGCAAGCTTCCAAAGGTCGAGACGCCCCAATCGCTCTACCTGATTTTTGACATGATCTTCCTCACCAACCGACACTCCACCGGTTGTAATCACACAATCTGCATTCTGTGCGGCCTCTGTCAACGCCTCCGCAGTCGCCTCGGGACTATCGGGAATTATTCCGTAGTCTACCGGCTCCATATTCAAACCACGCAACAGGCCCGCCAGGGTATAGCGATTAGAATTATAAATCGCGCCCTCTCGAAGAGAATTATCGCCCGGCTCAACCAACTCATCCCCCGTGGACAACATCGCCACACGCAGAGGTCGGTATACGTCAACGTCACTGCAACCCACAGAGGCTAACAGACCTAAATCCTGGGGGCGCAGCACGCGACCGGGCGCCAGTATGGTTTCGCCCGAACGCACATCCTGCCCCCGGAGTCGAATATTTTGATCCCGATGCACAGCGGACGAAAAACTCACCTTGCCGTTCACCTCGGAGCAATCTTCCTGCATAACGACGGTATCGGCGCCCGGAGGAATCGTCGCTCCAGTGAAAATTCGCGCGGCCGTTGCCCTCGCTAGTGGCCGTGCGGGATGGCCTGCAGGTATGCGCTGCGATACGGTCAGCGGGGCCGAGGCATCCTCGGCACGAAGAGCATAACCATCCATCGCACTATTATCGGCCGGCGGCACGTCAATCGAGGAAACAATCGGCCAAGCCAGAACACAGCCCAGCGC
>CAJQQW010000082.1 GCA_905480565.1 uncultured Halioglobus sp.
CAGTGAAGACGTGAGCAGGGCCTAATAGAAACAGGATTCGCTTTTTGAAAATGCTGGTAACATCGTTCGTTTCCTTGTCTGCGGGTGCAGCAGCGACACTTTTTGTGTTGTTCTCCTTCTATTCTAATTCTGGTCGGTTCGGCGAAGAGCCGCTAACCACATCGAATAAAATGATAATCGAATTGATGCCGGAACGGCAGCCGCGTTTTGTATTGACATTGCCGGCGTCGGGTAAAGGGCTTGGCCTATTCCCTGTAGAAAGCTTTGACAGTGCGAGTTTTCCATTTTTTGTATTAGAGCTCGAGAACTATCACGCCATCGATCAACTTCGGCTCGTCTGGCGCGACAATCGCTCCAACGAAACATACAGTTACCTGCTTCCGGGCATTTCCCGAGGAAGAACAATTGTCGCTGCAGGCTCACTCCCAGAATGGGAAGGTGAGATTTTGGGAGTCGGTCTGCTGGTTGAGGGCCGTCCCGGGGCGCATGTCAAAGTCCTCCACGCTAGCCTGCAACCTTGGAACCAACGTAATTTTTTAGCCGCTATTTTCGCCAGCTGGGTGGGGGTCGACGTCTGGCGGCTGCAGTCTATCAACTACTATCAAGCCGCTAATAGTATCGACTCGCCGTTTATGCAGGTTCCTATTGTGGCTCTCTGGATAGGATTCAGTCTATTAGTCTTTTTGCTATCGCGCTTCGCTATTCCACTCAACCGCAGTGCGACATGGAATGGAATAGCCGTCATTGTACTGGCCGGCTGGCTGATGATCGACGTTTTATGGCAAAGAACTCTTGTTATTCAACTGCAGAACACGTGGGCCGACCACGACGATAAAGCATTGTCAGATCGACTCATGATCGAATCCAACGCAAAGATAAGACGTCTCATTACATTAATGCGGGGGCAGATGGTCGAAGCTGGTTTCCGTGTCTTCGTCAATTCAGAAAAAGAATATAATGCTAAACGTGCAGCTTATGAGTTTTATCCTGCCAACGTATATTGGCATCGGAGAGAAAGAGGCGATTTACCTATGAGATATTTGCGGACGGGAGACTACATTGCACTGGTTGAACCTACGTCTATCAGATATGAAAGCGACGGCAATCGGCTACTAACAGAGTCGGGGGAAAACGTTTCCGCAGTACGTATCTGGAAATCGGCAGACGGCGCGCTATATAGGGTGGAATAATTGATTTTCATTATGGTGATAATTGCACTGGCGTTGCCGGCGTTCATGGGGATTAGCTTGATAAGCCTTCTGATTCCTAACGGAGTTCCCGGACGAGTGGCGATCGTTTCAGGTACTGGAGTGATCGCAGGCATTTTACTGCTGCCCCTGCTTTTACGTTTCCTCAACTTGGTTGGGCTCGGTCTTAGCTTCGGTATTACGGCAATTACTGCGGGTCTAATAGGAACCACAGCAATGTGGTTCCGATTGCGCCAACGAGAGTCATGCGCTGTAGATTTGACTCGTTCGTCTGGCCTGTCTGATCTATCCCCTATTGAACGACTCCTATTCATAGTGTTTATTGCTCTCGCAGCCTGGCATCTGGTGCTACCCACGCTTGAACTTCTCTCACGTCCGTTACTTGCATGGGATACCACCATGCATTGGGCCACAAAATCAAAAGCGTGGTTTTATGAGCGAGAAATGACTGCGTTTGTATCCCCCCAGCACTGGCTGGAACTCAGGGGGACAAAGGTTTTTACTGATAATAACGCAAGCTACCCTGCTACCGTGCCGCTGCTGCAGATTTGGATGTGTCTGGCCATCGGTCGCTGGGACGAGAGCCTGATGAATATGCCCTGGGCGCTTTGCCTCGGCGCCTTTGGCGTGGCCTTCTACGGAATGGCGCGCGCGGCGTCTATCCGGCCAACTAGCGCCGCGCTTTTTACTTACCTTCTTATGTCACTACCACTGCTTAATATTCATGTCGCCCTTGCAGGTTATGCTGATTTATTTATCTCAGCGACTTTTAGTCTGGCAGCTCTAGCATTTTATCTATGGTCCGTCGAACGAAAATATTGGCAGGCTTTGCTCTCGGTATTTTTTGCCGTAGCAGGAGTGGCGATCAAGCTAGAGGGGGCAATGTGGCTGGCAGCATTCCTACCTGGTCTCGCCGTTATACTACTGAGGTGGCAGTGGTCATTACTCGTTATTAGCGGCGGTTTGATTATGTTTATCTTAATGCTCCCACTTCTACCTGGTGGCCTCATTATCGCAGGCCAATCTCTGGACACTCTATTCATCGACTATCGACCGGAAGCTACAAAACAAATAGTGACCAGTTTCTGGTCAATGGGGAACTGGAACGTTCTTCCTTACTTGATAACTGTCTTACCAGCTCTGCTCCTTTTTGCAGGAAAGCAAACTCTCTGGCGGCTCAGGGGCCTAATCACCGTCATACTGTCGGTGCTCCTCATTTTTCTATTCATCTTCACTTTCACAGGCTTCTCGGCAGGTGCCGTGCAGCTTACAAGCGTTTGGCGCGTAGCGCTCCACTTTATACCGCTCATACTTTTTCTTCTGATGCTTCTTTTCGAACGCTTCCAATTATCGCATGAATAGAAATCTAAGAATTAATATCGCTTAATAGCAGAACATAGAGACTCCGAGATTCAGCTTTCGCTCTACTCCACTCTCTGGGTGTACTGGTCCGCAGTCTGCAGACAGTGATCAGTGCAGCGGAAGAAATACCGTTATTTCTAGTATCGATTGCACTCGCAAAGCATATTTTTTATGCAACCGGAAATAGATCTGGGGGCAACTGAGAAAGCTCTACCCATGCAAATGCGAATCGCTTGCCATCGGCCCGCTGGCTCAGGCAAACTTCTCGAAGCCTCGCGAGCACTAGTAGCTCTAAAATTTAAGACAAATCTTACCGAAATGCTGCTGCGACTCCTGCACGCGAAACGCATCGGCTAACTTTTCGAGACCAAAACTCCGATCAATCACGGGTTTCAGGCCTATCGTATTGATCGCTTTCACCATGTCTTGCTGATTTGCTCTTGAGCCAACAGTAATGCCACTAATCACGGCGTTTTTCTGAAACAGCTCTGCAGTGGGCACGGGACCCTCGAATCCAGTAAGTACTCCAATCATCGATATATGCCCGCTCATAGCGATGCCGCGCACAGACTGGGCAAGGGTACCGGAACCCCCAACCTCAATAATCACATCAACTCCCTTTCCATCTGTCATTTCAAGCGTGCGATCACCCCAATTCTCATGCTCCCGGTAGTTAATAAGCTGATCGGCACCAAGCGCTGCGAGTTTCTTCAGCTTTTCATCCGAGGATGACGTAGCGATCACGTGGCATCCCGCCGCTTTGGCAAATTGCAGCGCGAATACTGATACCCCTCCACTGCCCTGCACCAACACGGTATCTCCAGATTTTACTTTGGCCTCCACCATTAATGCACGCCAGGCCGTGGCCGCGGCACAAGGCAGGGTAGCCGCCTCTTCAAACGTATAGCCCTCGGGCATATGCGTGAAGGCCGTGGCACTCATAGTGACCATCTCGGCAGCAAAACCATCCACGTTATCGCCGGGAATGCCGCCGATCTTTGACAGAACATCTGCTGGGCCGTCTGGCCAATGAGGAAAAAAGCAACTCATTACCCTGTCCCCAACCTGAAAATCCGTCACGCCCGCTCCTACAGCTTCAACCACTCCGGCACCATCAGACATCGGTATTCGACCATCGTCTACCGGCAACAAACCACAAGCCACCACATAATCATGAAAATTGAGCGAGCTAGCATGATTACGCACCCGAATTTCAGTGCTCTGCGGTGCTTCGTCTTCTACTTCTACTAACTCTAAATTATCCAGTCCACCTGGCGACTTCAATTTCACTGCGCGCATTGCCTGTTTCTCTCTCTATTATTGATCACAACGTCAGAACGATAAGTTAACTCATTTCTGCCAAAAAATATCCAGATTAACAACATACATCACTCTGCGCATGCGACTTATCCGTGACGGTCAGCTTCCGTAAAACTAACTCTCTGATCGAGTGGCGACACAACCGAGCCTCTCATTTCGAAAACGATGCCGCTTCTGAAGCATGACTCACGTATTAAATTAAATCGAAATCCGCCCACTGAGGCTCCCGCATCTCATCCACGAACCTGGAATAATTCCAGGGCCAACTGGCAGGAACACCGGACGCATCAAGATACCAGCTATTGCATCCACCGGTGTACCACACAGTATTTTTCGCCGCCGCAACCCGGTCAGCATCAAACCTACGCATAGCATCTTCACTTGAGCTGATTTCATCGTATTTACCACTGCTCAACTGGTGCAACAATTGCTCGATGTAACCCCATTGATGCTCGGCGATATCGATGAGGGAAAAATTACCCACCGGTCCATTTGGCCCATTGAGCATAAAGAAATTGGGGAAATTGGGCATGCTGATTGCCAAGTATGCAACAGGGCGACTGGACCAAAGCGTTTCAAGATCTGCACCATCACGCCCACTCACTTTCATTGGACGCATAAACTGGTCGCTTCTGAAGCCGGTGGCCAGCGCGATAACATCCACTTCGTGCAGAACATCGTCTTCGGTTCGAATGCCAGTAGCTTCGACCCTAATAATGCCGGACCTAACTAAATGCGCATTATCACGCTGGATAGCCAAATAGTAATCCGGAGAAAATATCAACCTTTTGCATAGCGCCTGGTGATCTGGGCGCAGTTGCTCTTTAAGCCATTGTTCAGTTACGTTGTTCTCCAAATTATCCAGGCAGGCCTGCGCCATCACTCTTCCACCCTCAGAATCAGCTGAAATGAGCGCTTCGGTGTAGCGCTCAACAGCGGTCGTATAGCCTTTGAAATCCATTGCGTCGCTGAGTGCTTGCGGATCTCTGCGAAATGCTGCCCTTTCCTCTTCAGAGAAAACGCCATTTTCCACGGGCATGATCCATTGGGGATTACGCACAAAATGGCTAACATCAATGCCACGTGCGGATAGCTCGGAAATAATCTGCACACCTGTTGAACCCATACCGATTACGCCAACTCGCTTGCCCTCAAGAGCTACACCATGATCCCATCGCGCTGTGTGAAAAAGGTTACCCTGAAATGTCTCTATTCCCTCTATATTCGGATAGGCAGGATGATGCAATACACCTGTAGCAGCGATTACAACATTAGCCTGATCGCTGCTGCCATCACTGTTCTGGACGTGCCAGTGGCCACTGTCGAATGTGGCCTGTAAAACCTCAGTATTAAATCGTATGTGTTGTTCGATCTGATAATTTTCCGCGGTGCGTTCAAAGTAGGCTTGTATTTCGCTGCCACTCGATAGGTGGCGAGACCAATCAGGGTTTCTTGCGAAGGTGTAAGTGTAGTGATGTGAAGGAACGTCACACGTTAATCCAGGGTAGGTGTTTTCTCGCCACGTTCCGCCAACACGGTCAGCTTTTTCATAAATCACCACATTACTATAGCCCGCCTCTTTCAGTTTAATTCCCGCCAATATGCCGGCCATACCGGCTCCGATCACGATCACACGAAAATTGTCTTTTACCATGTATTAAACTCTCCGGCCCGCGGTCGACCCGCGTGGCCTTTTTGGTGACATTAAAGCACAGATAAAAACAGAGGCGGGAGACGCTAAAGAGTATACAGGTGGCCGAGTATCGACGTGATAGCGTCTCCCAGTAAACCGTGTAATCTGCAGATATCAAAGTTTCGGCTATACTCGAATTAAGGAGTTTACCCAGAGAAAACAAAAATGAGTATCGCTGCGCGTAACGAAAATCCTCCAGTGCCGGTTGCTATTTTGGTAAACGGCCCGAGTTCTTCAGGAAAGTCGACTCTGTGCCTGGCTTTGCAGGAGCGCTTAACCGCGCTTTCCGGTATCGATTCAACTGCTGTTTTTGCTCGTGTCGCATTCGACGATTTCCTATTGATGATGCATGACACCCTTTACCCTATCAGCTTTGTAACGCTGCAGGGAGGTGATGTAACGCGGCTGGTGTCTCAAGCGCCCCATGATGGTCGCGCAGGCTGGGAATATATCGATGAAAGTCACAAAAAGGGAAAAAACGGTGGGGCGCCACGTGTAAGACTATCTCTAAACGCGGGTAGTAGGCGTCTTCTCAGCGGAATTCATAAAAGTTGGAGTGGCCACCTTGAACTCGGTACGAGTCTGATCATCGACCACTTTTTACAAGACGTTGATTGGTGCGAGGAGTTGCTGGAGTTACTTCAAGCGACAGATGCTCATATATTGAAGGTCGGGGTGCATTGTTCGGTCACCGAGATGGAAAGACGTGAAGCCTCTAGAGCAGACGGCGGCGTTGAGGGGCGGCCGCTAGGACTCGCTCGCCGCAGTGATGAGCTATGCCATGGGGACCATTTACACTACGATATTTCAGTCTGGAGCGATCAACAAACCACTGCTGAAGCAGTAAATATTATTGTAAAAGCACTCGAGAAAAAAAATTGGATTTAGGTGGCGTATCGGTATTTGACGCTGCCGTCACGAGGCGTGCGTTACACGGGCCGTAAACTTGTAACCTATTCCTCGCATAGTTTTAATAAGTGCTGGATTGCCTGGATCTTTCTCGATTTTCTTACGAATTTTTCCAATTAAAACATCTATACTCCTGTCGTTGGCTATCCAGTCACGCCCCTTAACATAGTCCATAATCTGGTCTCTAGTTAATACTTTGTTAGCATTAGTGACAAGAGCAGCGAGTATTTGAAACTCATAACCGGTTAAACGTACGTCCTCTCCGGCGGTTGACTTCAGTTCATGCGACGCTATATCCAGTATCCAATCTGAAAATAATAGCACCGATTTTTTCCTATTATCTCCAGCGACAGATTTATCCAGAATGCGACGCAACACGCTACGCACTCTTGCTAACAACTCCCGTTCATCGACGGGTTTTACAAGGTAATCATCTGCGCCTCCTTCGAGGCCGACTATTTCGTCTACTTTATCTGACGATCCTGTCAAAATAATAATACCGACATCTGATATGTGACGAAGATTGCGGCAAATATCGAGGCCGTGTTCGCCTGGCATATTGAGGTCAAGCAGAATCAAATCTGGCAGAAAGCTTTGCATGCACTCGCGCATTTCCTCGCCGTTTGCCGCCGCTGCAACGGTATAGCCAGCGGATGATAGATACCGCCGCAGGATTCGGCATATTCTCATATCATCATCGACGACCAAAATGTTCGCGTCTTCACTCATTTTCTGATTATATTCACTGGATTCATAGGCTTATCTAACATTTGAAAGTATTTAAATGCGCTGTAAGGACACAAGAAATAACCCGCCATTATTAATCCGATTACAAAACATTACAAATAGAAATATTTTAGAAATAAACACCGTCTAGTGTGGCTTTGATGAAAAAACATTTGATAACTCAATTTACGTTAATTGGCTTCCTATGTGGAATGGCATTTCCTGCTATCGCATGGGCGGTTGATTTATATCGGCTTGATTTACCCCTCAAGCTGTCGAGCCTAACTACGATTCACCAGAATAACGCCCTACATTATGTTATTGATGCTGCGCCCGTGTTGTTGAGTTTTATTTTTTTCACTATTGCCACCTTCTATACAAAAGCACTTAAAAAAACCTACTCGTCTTCCAGTACGTTACTGCTAAATACAATTCTGGAGACAATGGTTGATGGTTTTATCACTATTGACGATCGTGGCACCGTTTTGTCTTACAACCGCGGCGCCGAAAATATTTTCGGATATAAGGAAAAAGAAATTCGCGGAAGGAATGTCAGTGTATTGATGACAGAAACTGATTCAAAAGAGCAGGCTCAGTATCTTGCGAGTTATAGAAAAACCGGTGTAAATCATATATCAGAAACTTCCGGGAGAGAGGTCCGAGCTAAAAGAAAAGATGGCAGTATTTTTCCACTCACGATTACCATAAGCGAGATGTTTATCGATGAGAAACGCAGATTCGTCGGTGTTTTA
>CAJQQW010000083.1 GCA_905480565.1 uncultured Halioglobus sp.
CGATTCGTCTTGTCGTTAACGCAGATCCGGCACATCGGGATGCGTTGTCCTGCGCGAGGGCCCGTCTGGACGAGCTGGTGTTGAAACTGCGACAACCGGTGCCACCCCTGCCTGATCTGGACCTCGCGGCCGCCGGCAGTGCCGAGCTGGAAAAAAGTGCGGTGTCGGATTTCACCCAGGCGATGTATGAGACAAGCGTAGAGCGGATCAAGGAGTATGTGTTAGCGGGAGACGTGATGCAGGTGGTGCCTTCCCAGCGCATGAGTATTCCGTTCGCCGATCCGCCGCTCAATCTTTATCGCGCCCTGCGTAACCTTAACCCGTCGCCTTATATGTTTTTCCTGGACCTTGATGACTTTCATGTCGTCGGGTCCTCGCCGGAGATTCTCGCTCGCCTCGAGCAGGGTGAGGTGACCGTGAGGCCCATCGCCGGCACCCGACGCCGGGGGCACACGGAGGAAGAAGATCGGGCGCTGGAAGAGGAACTGCTGGGAGATCCGAAGGAAATCGCTGAACACCTGATGTTAATCGATCTGGGTCGCAACGATGTGGGTCGTATTGCTGAGACAGGTTCGGTGGTGTTGAGCGATAAAATGACAGTGGAGCGTTATTCCCATGTCATGCACATTGTGTCGAACGTCACCGGCGAGCTGAAGGACGGTAAAACGGCTTACGATGTGCTGCGTGCCACGTTGCCGGCGGGCACGCTCAGCGGCGCCCCCAAGATACGCGCCATGGAAATTATCGATGAGCTCGAGCCGGTCAAGCGGGGCGTTTACGGTGGCGCCGTGGGGTATATCTCCTGGGCGGGCGATATGGATACGGCTATTGCTATACGGACTGCGGTCATCAAGGATGACACACTCTACGTGCAGGCGGGCGGTGGCGTCGTGGCCGATTCAATACCGGAGCTGGAATGGAAGGAAAGCCACAACAAGGCCCGCGCGATGTTTCGAGCGGCGTCCATGGTAACGGGAGGGAACGACAATGCTCTTGATGATTGATAATTATGATTCCTTCACCTACAACGTGGTGCAGTACCTTGGTGAACTGGGTGCCGAGGTCGTCGTGGTGCGCAACGATGACATTGCGGTGACTGACATCGCTGCCATGGCGCCCGAGAAGATCGTGATCTCTCCGGGCCCTTGTACTCCCAACGAGGCGGGTATTTCCATGGCGGTGATCCGCGAATATGCGGGCAAGGTGCCTCTACTGGGCATTTGTTTGGGGCACCAGAGCCTGGGGCAGGTGTTCGGTGGCCAAGTGGTGCGTGCGCGACAGGTGATGCACGGCAAGACATCGCCCATATACCACCGAAGCGAGGGGGTTTTTGCAGGTTTGAGCCAGCCCTTTGAGGCGACTCGCTACCATAGCCTGGTGGTGGAGCGGGACAGCTTGCCGGATTGCCTAGAAGTGACGGCATGGACCCAGAATGAGGCGGGGGAGGTTGATGAGATTATGGGATTGCGTCATCGCGAGCTGGCGGTGGAGGGGGTGCAGTTTCACCCTGAGTCTATCCTGACCGCGCACGGGCACGACCTGTTGCGTAATTTTTTGGAACAGTAGGGGGTAACCCATGGATATACAACATGCTCTGGCAAAACTCGTTGAGGGTGAGAGCCTCACCCGGGACGAAATGCAATTGGTAATGCGGCAAGTGATGAGTGGCGACGTCAGCGATGCGCAGATAGGGGGCTTGCTGGTTGCGCTGCGGATCAAAGGCGAGACCATTGAGGAGATAGCGGGCGCCGCGCAGGTCATGCGAGATTTGGCCACGCCGGTGCAGGTGAGCGATCCGCACCTGGTCGACCTGGTAGGTACCGGCGGTGATGGGGCTAACCTGTTCAACGTATCAACCGGGTCCTGCTTTGTCGCGGCCGCGGCCGGCGCGAAGGTGGCCAAACACGGCAACCGCGGTGTATCGAGCACCAGCGGTAGTTCCGATGTATTGGAAAACCTCGGTATGCCGCTGGATCTTTCGCCCGAGCAGGTTGCTCGCGCCATCAATGAGGTGGGCGTCGGCTTTATGTTTGCCCCTTCACACCACAGTGCGATGCGCTATGCCATTGGCCCCCGGCGCGAACTCGGTATGCGCACGGTATTCAATATTTTGGGCCCGCTTACCAACCCCGCGGGGGTAAAGCGGCAGGTTATCGGTGTTTTCTCTGCCGACCTGTGCCTGCCCCTGGTGGAAGTATTGAAAATGCTCGGTGCCGAGCATGCGATGGTGGTGCATTCTGATGACGGACTGGACGAGATATCCATTGCGGCGGCCACTCATGTCGCAGAGCTACGCGATGGCAGCATTGAAAGTTACCAGATTTCCCCGGAGGATTTTTCCCTCGAACCGCAAGATCTCCAAGGGCTGTCAGTGGCCAGTGTGGGCGCTTCTGCGGATCTTATTCGTCGGGCGCTCTCTCCGGATGACGATCCCGTTATTCGCAAGGCCGCAGCCATGCTGGCCCTGAATGCAGGTGCGACGATTTATGTCAGTGGAATTGCGGCCACGCTGGCTGACGGCGTGGCGATGGCGGAGGACGCATTGGCCTCTGGTCTGGCCGGAGAAAAGCTCTCCCAGTTTGTTGATTTTACCCGGATGATGCGCGGCCAGGGGTGAGCAGAGTATGAGTGCACCAACAATCCTGCGCGAGATATTGGCGCGCAAAGCCGACGAGGTGATCCAATGCAAATCGCGTCACACTTTGGCGTACTTGCAGGACGTCGTGGACGAACAGACCGCGCCGCGAGGTTTTTTGCGTGCACTGGAAGTCCCTGTGGCAGAGGCCAGACCCGCGGTCATCGCTGAAATAAAAAAGGCCTCGCCCAGCAAGGGCGTTATCCGCGAAGATTTTTATCCCGCGGAAATTGCCCGCAGCTATAGTGACGGCGGTGCAGCTTGCCTCTCAGTGCTGACTGACCGGGATTTCTTCCAGGGAGCAGACGCCTATCTGCAGGAGGCCCGTGCAGCCTGCAACCTGCCCGTATTGCGCAAGGATTTCACCATTGATCCCTACCAGGTGGTCGAGGCCCGTGCCCTCGGTGCTGACGCCGTTTTGCTTATTGTCGCTGCACTGGAGGACGCACAGATGGCCGAGTTGTACGCCGCCGCATGTGAACTCGGGCTGGATGTACTGGTAGAGGTGCACGACCGTGCCGAGTTGGAGAGGGCGCTGGATCTGCCCCTGTCTATGGTGGGCATTAATAACCGTAATTTACATACCTTTGAGACCAGCCTCGATACCACGATTGATTTGCTGCCGCACATACCGAATAATTGCCTGGTAGTTACGGAAAGCGGAATTCACTCGGCGGATGATGTGTCGCGAATGCGGTCTTCCCACGTACATGCTTTCCTGGTTGGCGAGGCATTTATGCGCGCAGAGGAGCCGGGTGCCAAACTCCGGGCGCTTTTTTCCTAGCACAGGGCACAAATTTCGGCTGGCTTCGCCGCACCTAACGGGTGCCGAAGACGACCATGGTTTTACCGGACACTGATACCAGGCCATCCTGCTCGAGGTTTTTCAGCACGCGGCCCGCCATCTCGCGGGAGCACCCGACGATCTTGCCAAGTTCCTGACGAGTGATCTTGATTTGCATGCCATCCGGGTGGGTCATCGCGTCGGGTTCCTTGCAGAGGTCCAGCAGCGTGTGCGCGATGCGTCCGGATACATCCACGAATGCGAGGTCGGCCAGTTTGCGCGTTGTCTGGCGCAGGCGGGAACCCAGTTGCCGTGATACCGCATACAGTATATCGGGAAACTGTTCGCGGACCTTGTGAAACTTCTCGTAGCTGATTTCAGCCACCTCGCACTGGGTCTTGGCTACGACCATGGCGCTGCGTTGTGGTGGTACGGCGTCGAACAGGCCCATCTCTCCGACAAAGTCTCCGGGATTGAGGTAGGCCACGACCAGCATATGCCCGGGATCCGATTGATCTTCAATCTGCACGGAGACAGAGCCCTCGAGAATC
>CAJQQW010000084.1 GCA_905480565.1 uncultured Halioglobus sp.
GGGTTTTTACTCTACCGGAGTAAATATTGGCATTCTTTTTGGATTTTTGCTGGGTGGCTGGCTGAACGAATTCTTTGGCTGGCGCGTCGCTTTTATCGTGGTGGGCTTACCTGGTATTTTTATAGCGCTACTGGTGCGCGCTACATTGGCAGAACCGATGCGAGGGCTCAGCGAGAACAAGCACACTGCATCGGAGGAGCCCTCACCGAGCCTCGGTCACACATTAAGTATTCTGTGGAGCAGGCGCTCATTCAGGCATATGTCGTTGGCCGCTGCGCTCAATGCATTTTGTGGCTACAGCACTGCTAGCTGGACCGCCTCTTTCATGATTCGCTCCCACAGCATGTCCACCGGAGAATTGGGTACATGGCTTGCTATGATCTCAGGCGTGGGCGGCGCTATCGGCGTCATCGCTGGCGGCATACTTGCGGACAAATTGGCACTACGCGACAAACGCTGGTATATGTGGGTACCTGCTGCTGCAGGTGCTATATCGGTGCCATTCGTCGCGGCAGTCTACATTGCTGACACCGCTTACATGGCGTTAATCCTGTCCATCATCCCCGGGCTATTGCACAACGTCTACCTCGGCAGCACCATTGCCACAACCCACGGCCTCGTTGGCCTGCGCATGCGCGCACTCTCATCAGCGATACTGTTCCTGATCCTCAATATTATTGGTCTGGGACTCGGCCCCCTGCTGGTCGGTATGCTCAGTGATCTATTACAGCCTAGCGAGGGAGCACACTCACTGCGACAAGCTATGCTCTATTTATTGCCGCCCATTATGGCCTGGTCCACGGTCCACTTCTTGCTGGCGGCCCGGTCTCTACGCACAGACCTGGAGCGAGCGCCAGCCTGAGACCATACGCTAGCCGACGATCGAACCTATGCCTACAGCAGCTCGCACTTTCTCCATCAGCGGGGCGCTATAGTCCCTGGCGCGCTGCGCGCCCATTTGAAGAACCCTCTCTATATGCTCAGGATCATCCAGCAGCTCCCGATAACGCACGCGTGCTTCAGCCAACTCATTGTTAACGAGCTCAAACAACTGTTTCTTCGCCTCCCCCCAGGCAATACCGTTGGCAAACTCGTCACGCATCCGCACCGTTTCTGATTCAGACGCAAAGGCTGCCCATACCTGAAATACAGTCGACTCGTCAGGATCCTTGGGTTCACCGGGCTCGAGTAGATTGGTTTTGATCTTGTTAATCGCCTTGCGCAGGGGCTTTTCTTCTAAAAACAAAGGAATTGTATTGTTGTAACTCTTGCTCATCTTGCGGCCATCCAGACCCTGCAACACCGCAACACTATCATCAACAACGGCCTCGGGCAGCGTGAACAAGTCCTCGAAATTGTGGTTGAAGCGCTGCGCAATATCACGGGCCATTTCGACATGTTGAATCTGATCTCGCCCTACTGGAATTTTGCCGCCATTAAACATCAAGATGTCGGCCGCCATCAGCACTGGATAACTGAAAAGGCCCACAGTGACAGCATGATCAGGGTCTTCGCCCGCTTCCTCATTGGCGCTCACCGCCGCCTTGTAGGCATGCGCGCGATTCATCAAGCCCTTGGCCGCGTTACAGCACAAAATCCAGGTGAGTTCAGGTATCTGAGGTATATCGGACTGCCGGTAAAAAACCGCCTTTTGTGTGTCTAGCCCGAGCGCTAACCATGTCGCGGCAATTTCTTTACTCGATTGACGAATCAACGCAGGATCCTGGCATTTGATCAGTGCGTGGTAGTCAGCAAGGAAAAAGAATGATTCAGAGCCTGCGCTGTTTGCCGCTTCGATCGAAGGCCGAATAGCGCCCACGTAATTCCCAGATGAGGCGTGCCTGTAGTGGTAATTCCAGTGAGTACACGTTCCGTCGGCATTTTTCTACACGCTCGCAAAAACCGCAATGATACTGGGATTAGTCGCTACTGACCATCCCGACACCAGGCTACGCCAGACAATTCGCGAGTGTAGTTATCCAGTAACGACTGGCGAGTAAACGCAGAGACATCAGGAGCACTGAAATCTCCACTGGCCAGAGTTATTATACGATCAGCAGCCCCCGCCGCTTCCTGAACCGGGTGATCTGGCAGCGATGGGTAGCACCAGGGTTCACCATAAATCTCCGGATAAACCAGACGCCCGGGCACCACAGGCAGACAGCCGAGCGCAACGGCGCCCATTAGTGCCAAGCCCTGAAACTCGTGTACCGCAGTAGACAGCACTATATCTGCAGCAGCCTGTATTCCGCGATATTGTGATTCATCGGCGAGGAAGCCGAAATGCACCAGGCGATGTTTGAAGCGGGTTCGTATTTGCTCGAACTCAGGGGGTGATTGGCGAAACTGCTCTCCGGTCACGGCGAGTTCGTAATGAAGTCCTGCGGCCTCGAGGTGCTCAAGTGTGCGCAGTAACCCAACTCCGCCCTTGTCGTGCTCAAAGCGCCCCACCCAAAGCAGCCGCAGCGGTTTGTCAGGCCTGCCGAGTGCGGTTGATGGCCAGTAATCGACGGGCTCAGGCATCAGCCCGCTATCGAAAGGCACGGGTAATACTGCGGATTTCGCCCGCAGGCTGGCCTCAATCCCGAGGGGAACCATGTCGGGCATTTTGCGCAGTAGCTCATCGGTACCGGCCATAAAAGTATCTCGGTTGTACTTTGAATTGAACAACAAGCGGTCAGCAGCCATCGCCGTGTAAATACTAGTTACCTGCGCTTCCAGGGGACTATAACGCTGACCCCCCGGCGGATAGGCAAACTGATTCTCATGAAAGTAAACCACTGTTGGTACGTCCGTCAGTGCCGGCACCAGCCCACGCAGTGTCGCCAGGTCGACCATTGAAGTCGCGAGGAGGAGTTCCCGGGGCGAGTCGAGCAATGCCCGCTCGTTAACAGACCAGGTCATAGCATTACCGCGAATGCGCCAACTGAAATAACGCGGTGGGAGATTCAATTCATACCAGTCCCAATCGGGCAACATCGAGAGCACGGCCGACTGCCAATGGCGATGGCTGCGGGCAGCGTAAGCCGAGAGCAGGAGTGCTTTCACCGGCGGCTCATGCTGCGCTCAAAGGCCCTGCATAATTATAAAAGCCACGCAGGATTCGACACAGACTCCATGCATCCTCTACCCCGGCAAGTTCCCGGACAGAATGCATGCCAAGGGTGGGTACACCGACATCCAGTGTCTTGACACCCGTCATGGCTGCGGTCAGCGGGCCTATCGTACTGCCGCAGCGCATGTCATTGCGCACTACGAACGACTGCACAGGAACATTTTCGCGAGCGGCGAGCATTCGAAACAGGCCGCTGGTTTCGCTATTGGTTGCGTAGCGCTGACTTGCGTTAACCTTTATGACCGGTCCCTCGTTCAATTTTGGACCATGATTACCATCGTGACGGTTGGCAAAGTTGGGATGCACCGCGTGCGCATTATCCGTTGACACCATGAAAGAATGGGCAATGAGTGCGGCATGCGCCTCTGCATCCCCAGCCAGCCGTTGCAGACAAGACGTTAACAGGGGGCCACTGGCCCCAGAAGCCGATACACTGCCCACCTCCTCATGATCGTTACAGACCAGCAGCGTGGTTTGGGATGCATCGCTCTGCAGCAAGGCCTCTAAGCCGGTAAAGCAACTCAGCAGGTTATCGAGTCTCGCAGAGGCGATAAACTGCTTGTGCAGGCCTATAACAGCGGGCGGCTGTGTATCATAGAAAGACAACTCGAAGTCCAGAATCTGCTCTATCTCTGCGCCGGAGTGCTCTTTGCTGATTTGCATGGCCAGCATGTCGCGCAGTGACATGCCCTCACCGGCGGCCTGGCACAGTACCGGGACGATAGCGGTCTGCGCATTAACCTCACGTTTTCTATTGGCATCGCTATCCAGATGTATTGCAAGACTCGGAATGGTTGCTATCGCATCGCGAAAATCCACCACGGCGGCCCGCAATGTACCCCGTGGGCATAGGTAACTGACCCGGCCGGCCAACGACAGGTCGCGGTCAAACCAGGGGTTTAACAACGCGCCGCCATAGACCTGCACACCCAGTTGAAATAGCCCCTCTGATTCAATCTCTGGAGACGGCTTCACCATAAGGCAGGGACTGTCAGTGTGGGCGCCCACCATGCGCACGCCTCGTTCAGGTCCCGCCTCCCGCCCGTAGCGAAATGCCACGATCGAGCCATGATTGTGGACCAGAAAGTAACCTCCGCCCGGCTCCAGCGCCCAAGGCTTATCCTGAGCCAGCTGCATAAATCCCGCCTCTTGTAGACGCGATACCGTAAGCGCCACCGCGTGATAGGGTGTGGTTGCTCGAGACAGAAACATACACAATGCTTGATTAAACTCGTCTTGTGTATCAATCATCTTCTAATTAACCTCCTCTTTGAGGGATAAAGTGTTTAGCCCGCACTAGTCGCCCACAAATGACAAGCTACGGCAGAACGCTCGGCACCCTGCGGGCACATTTTACGACCATAACCGCAGACCCTGTTAAATGAGCCACAGGGCGTAGAGCACAGCCGCTAGCCCCACCCGGTAATATACAAAAGGCATCAGTCCCACACGGTCCAGCAAACG
>CAJQQW010000085.1 GCA_905480565.1 uncultured Halioglobus sp.
GGTCTGACGCCCTGCCACGCATTGCGTCTGGAAAGATTTTTAAACGTCAGCTGAAAAAACACTACACTGAAGAAATAGACGCTGCGCGGAAAAGCCAAGCGTGATTCGCGGCAGGCAGGTGAGATAAAAACTAAATAGGAGAGTGGGAATGGACCTTGGAGTTAGTGCTAATGTCGCGCCGTTGTTGGCGGAAGTAAAGCAGTTTATAGATGAGGAAATCCGCCCTGTCGAGGCCGACTACTTCGGTGATATCGACGTTGGCGATCGCTGGCAATTTACCAGCCGTCAGACGGATATTATGGAGGGCTTGAAGGGTAAGGCAAAGGCGAAAGGCCTGTGGAATTTCTTCCTCACGGACAGTGAGAGCGGTTCAGGCCTTAACACTGTGGAGTATGCCTATCTCGCCGAGGAGATGGGCAAGTCCCATATGGCCGCCGAGGTCTTCAACTGCTCCGCCCCAGATACGGGCAACATGGAAGTGTTGCACAAGTACGGTACCGAGGCCCAGAAGAAGCAGTGGCTTGAACCGTTGCTTAACGGCGAGATCCGCTCAGCGTTTTCCATGACAGAGCCCGGGGTCGCTTCATCTGATGCGACCAATATTTCGACATCCGCCGTGCTTGATGGCGACGATTGGGTCATCAATGGCGAGAAGCACTACGTTTCTGGTGCGGGTGATCCACGCTGCAAAATTATGATAGTTATGGTGAAAACAGATCCGGATGCTGCCAAGCATGTGCAGCAATCCCAGATTCTTGTGCCTACAGACGCGCCTGGTTTCGAAAACATTCGCCCTATGAACGTGTTCTCGATGGACGACGCTCCCCACGGCCACATGCACCAGAAGTTCGATAACGTGCGCGTACCTAAAGACAATATGATTCTTGGTCCTGGTCGCGGTTTCGAAATTTCTCAGGGTCGTCTGGGTCCAGGCCGTATTCATCACTGCATGCGTGCCATTGGCTCTGCGGAAAAAGCCCTTGAACTGCTGTGCGAGCGATCACTGTCGCGAACTGCCTTTGGCAAGCCTCTGGCACGATTGGGCGGCAATATCGACATCATCGCTAATGCCCGTATGGATATCGAGCAGGCAAGATTGCTTACTCTAAAGACTGCATGGATGATGGACAACGTCGATCCGAAAGAAGCGCGCGTATGGATTTCCATGATTAAAACTGCCGTGCCGAATATTTCTATCCGCATCGTGGATGAGGCCATTCAGGTGTTTGGTGCTCTGGGTGTCTCGCAGGATACGCCTCTGGCTACCATGTATATGGGTCAGCGCACCCTGCGCCTCGCTGATGGTCCAGATGCGGTTCATCGCATGGTTGTAGGTCGCAATGAGCTTAAAAAATATATCGATTAGCTGCTGTCAGGCGACTTTCTGCGACGGATGAGAGCACGAAAACGTGATGAGAAGTGTTGTTTGTTTTGTGTCATGATAAGGAGGAGTGTAGTGTCCGTTAAAGCCATATCCTAAAAAAAGATAAGTAAAGGATTTGTCGCATGTTGATCTATAGGCATAGCTGTACAAAAAGCGCTGTTTTCCTCGGCCTGCTGTCCGTCGCCCCACTCTCTTGGGCGGTTGAAAGAGCTGGAGTTCTCGAAGAATTAATTGTTACCGCGACGAAGCGGGAGACAACGCTGATGGATACTCCGGCTTCTATCAGCGCTTTCGACAAGGACACGCTGACGCAATTGGGTATCACCGGCAGCGAGGACCTTGTAGCGAACACGCCATCGCTTTCGATCACAACATTTCGGGTGAGTATTCGAGGCGTGGGCCGGCCTAACCTGGCGGTCGGCTCTGAGCCCGGCGTCGGCATTTACTGGGATGGGGTGTACAACACCGAGAACGGTATTTTTAATTATTCGGAGTTTATGGACATCGAACGCATTGAGGTTTTGCGCGGTCCCCAGGGCATTCTATACGGACGCAATTCGATCGGCGGCGCAATCAGCTTTATCAGTAAACGACCCAACGCTGAGTGGGGAGGAACAGCTACAGCACAGCTGACCAGTTATGACGGCAGACTGATACAGGGTATGGTCAGTGGTCCGCTGACCGACAAGCTGAGTGTCCTCGTGGGCGCATCGTATATCGCACGGGACGGTCTGCAGAAAAACACATTCAATGGCAAAAAGTACGGCGAACAGGACACGCCCTATGGCACAGTGAGCTTCGAGTACCAGGCGACTGATCGCTGGAACACTACCCTCAAGGTCATCGGCCTCGATCGCGATTACAGGCAGGACAATGGTTATATTCTCGATCCCTTTTACCGCGACCTCAGCGAGACGGTTCGTGACGTTGATTCGGGAGAAGGTCTCAATCTGCCCGGGATGTTCCCTGCGCAGAATTTCGTCAGCATGCGCCAGGGCCTGGAGATCGAAAATCCGGCAGTTCGCGACGAGGACAAGGTTAGACAAGATCGTGACCCTCGCCTGGAAAATAAACGTTGGGCCACATTCCTCAACAGTGAATACAGCGCAGACACCTTTACTCTGAAGTATACGGGCGGCTACAACCGTTACTGGTTCGATAGTGTTACTGATGCGGATGCCAGTGCGACGGAGGATTCCGGGTTGGACTGGAATCAGATTAAGGCGCTTGGCTTGCCGGTCGCAACCCTTCCCGGTTTT
>CAJQQW010000086.1 GCA_905480565.1 uncultured Halioglobus sp.
GTGAATCCAGCCTCGCCGTCGATGCGAGATCGCGGTTCGCTGCGCTATCAGCTTTAAATCGCTGTGTAGCTTCAGTCTGCGCCTCGGGGTCATCGCTTTTTGGATCAAGCGGCGGCTGTCCCCCGAGCGGAGATGCTAGCGTGAGCTGCAGCCCTGCGTCCTTAAACGCATAATAGGGCGCAGCAAGCTCCTCCAGCCAAAAGCCCGTGGGAAGCCCTGTATCACCGAGCTGACTGTGAGATGTTAGTACCACTAGAATTTTCGCCATATCTTTCAACTCTTTTCTTGATCATGGTTTATGCCGCGTGATGGCACGGCCGGTTTTAGGCGGCAGGTGTATCGGCCGACATCCGTTGCTCTGCCCCGTCTGTCAGATCCTGCTGTACAAAGATAATCTCGTCAGTGTCAAAACCGAGCTCCGTAACCGTGTTGATAAAATCCGCTTTTACTGCTTCGCTCACGGATGGTGTTCTCGAAAGTAACCATAAATAGTTACGGTTATAGCCAGTAATGAATGCATATTGATAGTCTTTGTCCAACTTGAAAATTACATACGCGCCGTAGAACGGCCCAAAAAACGACACTTTCAAATGACCCTTACTTTTTTCTGCAACAAAATAGGCTTTTCCGACCGCCTCCTCCCACGTGTTTTCTTCTAGAGAAAATCCGGTATTGATAACTTTGACACTGCCATCAGAATTTAAAGAGTAATTAGCTTTTACGTGGGTCAGGCCTCTTTCAAAAGAATGGTCCAGTCGTGCGATTTCGTACCAATCACCCAGATAACGATTAAGATCAAAATTCTCAACCGCAGGAATACCCCTAGGCGTTCCAGAGCAAGAGACCAAAAAAAACATAAAACACACAACCAAATATCTCATATAGCTTTACCTAAAACCTTTGATAACAATCAAAACTATAAACCGCAACTTCGGGTGCTATCACTCCACGCTTATTCATGGATACGTACACCACATCTATCGGGGCCTGATCATTCATGTGTCGGTGCTCTTTTGCATGTCTTGAAGCTGCGGCGGTTCGATCTCCTTTGGAATATCGAGAGTCATCGTAGAGAAGGCAATTTCAGCGCCATGCCGATAAATGATCCGCCCTATGTCCATCATAATTTTGTCCTGAATAGCTTGGAACCTTAGCCAGTTAGTTACTTTTGTAAACGTATAAATCTGAAAATTTAGAGATGAACTTCCGAAAAATCCCTCCGTCACCGATCCCATGCTGGTGTTCCCGTTAACCACGTTAACCAGCGTGAGGCACTTGGAGTCTATGTCGGGATGTTCTGCGAGGTAGCCGTAGATGTCCTTTTGAATGGCTTCAAACTTGTCAAAATCGTCGTACCGTAATCCAATGTATTGCAGAATTCTGCGGTTTGACATCCTCGAAGCGTTTACGACCGCCTGCGTGATTAGCAGGTTATTCGGTACGAAAATGAGTCTTTTATCAAATGTCCTGATGTGCGTCAGTCGCCAACTAATTTTTTCGACGGTTCCCTCCACTTGACCATTGATCGTATAAATCCAGTCTCCTACCGCATAGGGGGCATCAAGATAAATGATGACGCCACCGAAAATGCTCGAAATAGTATCCTTGAAGACCAGGGCGATGATCGCCATTCCACCGCCAAAGTAGGCGATACCCTGCCCAACCTGAAATCCGAAAATTCTGGCGACGATAAAGACTGAAATAACAATGGTAAACGCTTGGCCTAGCTTATGCATTTGTTCGATTTTTGAAAAGTTGTTGTATCCACCGTCGCTGCGCGTTTGCTTTTTTATATAATATTTTCTGAGCCGCTCAAGGAACGCATTCATTAAAATAAAGAAGCAAAGCGCGAGACTTAGTTCCACACCAGGCGTTACGATTTGATCAAGAATTTTTGTGAGCTTAAACCAGGTAAAAACGTTAAGCGCTGTGAAATAGAAACCAAGGATCAGCGTAACCAGTCGCAATGGCTTATTGAGAGACAAATAGAACAAAACCTTCACGCTGGACTCAGGGTGCGTTGCTTTTTCCCAGCGCTGGAAAGATAACCGAATTACAAAATCGACTACGAAAGTTAGTAATATAATTCCCGCCACAATGCCCACTTGTGACAATGATATCTCGTAGCTCTTAAGAAAATTTAGTAGTGTGTCCATAACTCATCAGTTTCCTTTCGCCGAAATTGTATCCGTTGCTCTTGCGGATTTCAGTGTTGAACATACTATGTGCAGCCGAGTGACAAACGACCGCATAAATGAGTCGAATAAGACTACTATACTTTGTAGGGTGACGATCAAGGTATTGACCACCGGCTTTGCTTGACAAGAGATAGCCACCTGCTGCCATCTCTCTGAAATAGCCGGATCCAGGGCGAGGGGCCTCTTTTTTTGAAAGCCATCAACGATCATGTCTAGCGATCCGCAGAGGGAGAAACTCGGCTATTCCGCGCCAAAAACAAGACATTCCAGCACGATCTTTATAAATACTCAGCGCGCCCTTCATTTGCAAATGGGGAGGTAAAAAACACGCACTAGATCCGCTTCTACTGGTACAGCCGTGTGTTGTCTACTAAAAAGCAGCTCGCGATGCGTCGCCTGGCACTTTCCCCATATTTTCCGCTTCTAGGCTTCGCGAGTACTTCGATATTCAGCATCGGACAATTTATTAACGTTGCAAAAGCGAAAATATACGCCCTGTTAGGGGTGTGACACCACTTCCGCGGTATGTCGGTTTTTACCCTAATCGCATAAATTGGCGATCTCGCTGTCTGATGACTAAACTCCCGTTGCCGTCGCAACGGTCTCTTTCGGTATATAGTTTTTCGCTGCAATCGCAATCATAATTTGCGACCAACCAGCGAATAGCATTTCAATTGCGACAAACAGGCCTATCACCCAAAGACCAGACTGCGGCCATTCGTTGATGATCATCACACCCAGCGCCACACTCAACACGCCACCTAGCAGAATCCAGAGCCACCCGGCGGTGCCACGCATTTGCCAAGCCATGGCCAGGCGTAACGCGCCAATCGCAATAAAGACCCACGCCATCAACAGAGCGAGTGTTATGCCCGCCACTGCAGGCTCGGTGACTGCCACAACACCGCCGGCAAGATACACAAGAGCAATGAGGATATGCGAAAGGCGCCCCTTCCACGCTTGCGCACGGAAGGCCTGCAATAACTGTACGCCACTGCCAAATAAGAGCAAAAAACCAAAGTACATTACAACTACTTCACTAAAAAGAGCGGTCATGCCCAAACCGATCGTGCCGAGAACCACCATGAAGATGCCCAGCGACAGCATCCACCCCCAGTTTTTCTGGAGGGCACCAAACACTTCATCATTAATCGTTACAGAGTTCATATTCGCAATCCCGCGGAGTGAATGTCGCTAAACTATAACGCAATTAGTGTGCGAGTGGGTCTTTGCCCCATTTTTTCGACTGCATTGATCCTGCCCACTAATCCATGATCCCGGCGACCGCCGCGGAGTCGTTGATTAGCAGCATTAATACGTTGGCTGTGCAAAGGAGTCTCTATTCTGGTAGCGCCTTGCGCGCACAAAAACGCGGCTGTATTTCCAATACAGCCGCGTGTGAGTGTGAGCTCATGCCTACTCGGAGGGGGGTATCATAACCGTGTCGATAACGTGAACAACACCGTTTGAAGCCTCAAGATCTGTCGTCACTATGGTCGCACCATCAATGGTCGCGCCTTCGCCAGTCACGTTGATAGCTGCGACGTCACCTTGCACAGTTGTCACCTCCGTGAGCGTTACGACCTCCGCAGCAGACACGTTGCCAGGGACCACATGGTAAGTAAGGATGGCAATCAGCTGGTCTTTGTTCTCAGGCAGCAAGAGTGTCTCAACGGTGCCATCCGGGAGCTTGGCAAAAGCTGCATTGGTGGGAGCAAAGACAGTGAAAGGCCCTTCGCCCGATAGTGTTTCAACTAAGCCAGCCGCCTGCACGGCCGCTACCAGAGTCGAAAAGTCTGTATTACCAGCTGCCAACTCCACGATGTTCGGCGGGGCCGGTGCGGCTGCCTCTTCATGGTGTGCGGCATTCACTAATCCTATACTCGTCAATAGACTAAAGAGTGCGATTGACGTAAATAACTTCGTAGCAATTCTCATTTTGATATCCTTTGGGTGATCTGACCTGTCGTGCCACACTTGTTGTGTGGTTAAAGTGCATACGCCCGCTTGGCCAGCCTGGCCCACTCCGATTGCTGAATATCTACATATTCCATCTCGCCAAAGGCTCTAATGAAAATGAAGGCGGTGGTAACAAGCTTAAACATGTCTCCGCATAATTGATCATGCCCGCGCACCGGGCTGCTCTTCCGACACCGGTGAGTATCGGACCTGTGGAGACGCCAATTAGTAATTGAGCACTAACACAACCGCGTACTCTTGCGCTCGCGTCACTTTTCAGTGTGGGGAGTAAGGGAGCACGTTGCCGCCTCCACGCCGGCCCGCTCGTCCCGACTTTTCCGGCAGTGACCTAGTCTATAGAGAAGCCCATCCCCGCATTAGCGGTTAACCGCTCGACAAGCGCCATACCCATGGCGGGTGCCGGCGTCAAAATCCCGCCTTTCGTCGAAGTGTTCTGCAGCAGGCTAATTGCCGCTTCCGCAATCATTTTTGAAGTTGACCCATAGCCCGGATCTTTGTCACCAGTCACCGTAGCGGTTATCGATTCACCCGAAGGTCCCTGAGCGAAAAATGCTACATTGTAATGTCCAGCCTCTCGCTCGTCCTTACTCGGGCCATCTCCTGGCTGCAAAGACATATCAAAAGCCAGGTCTTCACCGCCAGCCTGCCCTGCGACTGGCTCCTCTGCCCCAAGCAATTGCATCTCATCATAAACAAAGTCGTCACCATAGGCGTGGCCCAGAAGCATATTGGATCGATGTATATTCTTGGTGTTGATGGTGGCCATGAAAAAAGGGCCGGACCAGTTGCCGAGGTCTTCTTCGTAGACGTTAGCATCGCCAGGGGGCTGATCCATACCGCTGCCGCCTGCCAGTAAATGCGGATTGGTTAGATTTCCAATCTGATCCGGGTTCTCCTTGACGGCTGCCATCGTTGCGCCAAAACTCGCCACCGTGCCCCCCGAGGCAGAGCCCTGCAGTGACCGAACTCGGCCTTTCACCCGCGGCAGGGTGTGTCCGAACTTTTCCCGTGCCGCGTTTTGTACGAAGAAAACCCCCATTTCAAAGGGAATGGAATCAAAACCACAGGAAAACACAATGCGCGCACCATTTTTCTGCGCGGTGGCATCGCAGGCGTCAATCATCGCTTTCATCCAGAGCGGCTCACCACACAAATCAACATAATCTGTGCCAGACTCAGCACATGCTCTTACTACTTCCGTCCCATACAAGGTGTACGGTCCGACGGTTGTTAAGAGAACTCTGGTGGATGCCACCATGGATTCCAGGGCACCGGTATCGCCGCTATCAGCAACAATAAGCGGCAAGCCTTTATCAAAACCCAGCTCTTCACGCACTTTCTTTAGTTTTTCATAGCTACGTCCCGCCATTGCCCATTTATAATCGCCATTCACACCGTAGGTGTCATTAAGGTGTTCACACACGAGTTGGCCGGTGAAGCCGGTTGCCCCGTATACAATGATGTCTAATTCACATTCTTTGGTCATAATATTCTCGATTTGATGACATTTCTTATCGCTTGGCGGACATTTCAGAGTCACAGCTTTGGAAATGAGTACAGCGCGGCAATGCCTGCTATACCTTGTTTCTAACTAGACTATCCACTTTAATTATCATACTAACTGAACGCGATATTTAGCACTCGGTTTTTCGTCATCGCGTTGCGTTTTCGCACCATACACTTTTGCCGCTGTGTAGATCGAAACCTTAGCAAACTTTTTGACTAATAGCTGTTCTATTCGAGTGGCGCTATAGTAGTGGTTATTATCTGGGAGAACTAAATGAACGTATTCGAAGGTAAAACTGCAGTAATTAGCGGTGGCGCGGAAGGCATTGGCCTATCTATTGCAAAGGCACTTGCTCAAGAGGGTATGCAACTGATTTTGGCAGATATTAACGAGGAAAGTTTGGTCAAGGCATCAACCGAATTGAAAGCACTGGGCGCTTCAGTGCTAACAGCGAAGCTGGATGTCGCCCAACCGGAGCAATGGCAAACGGTAGCTGAACAGGCTATTGATCGATTTGGTTCCGTACATATGCTTGTAAATAACGCTGGCGTTGGCGGTGAAGGTGGCCCACTGGAGCAGCAGGGTATTGACGGCTGGCGCTGGGCCGTCGACGTGAACCTCATGGGTGTTGTTTACGGAGGTATGGCAATAGTGCCGTTGATCAAAGCACATGGCGAGGGCGGCTGGATCATAAACGTCGCTTCAATGGCGGGGCATCTTGGACTACCACTGGGTGGTGCCTATACCGCTACCAAATTCGCTGTCGTCGGCTTGTCGGAAAGTTGGGCAGCAGAGTTCGCTGAGACAGGCATTCACGTCAGCGTACTCTGTCCAGGCTTTGTAAAAACCCGCATCCACGAGTCGCAGCGCAACAGACCACAGCGGTATACGTCCAAAAATACGCAGACAAACGCCACAGAATCTGCAGAGCTGCAGATAAAGCGTTACGTGGAAGGTGGCATGCCTGCGGACCTTGTCGGTAAGCGGGTTGTAGAAGCGATCGCTGCTAAAGAACTCTATATTTTTACGCATAGCGAGGGATTTCGCGAAGCAGTCCAAAAACGATTTTCGACGATTGATACAGCTTTCGCATCCGTTTCGAGTAGTCAGTATCTGTCCGAAAATCCTTAAAGACGTTTTCACATACAGGGGTTTCAACGACTTTGGAACGAGCACTCATTATGAAGAAAAAAGCGGAGAGCACAGAAAAGTTTGCGTCACGATCAGTGATCGACGGAGGTTTTGACAGCGTATCTGACTCGAATGTGTTGATTTATATCGCGCGCTGCTAACCTTGCACCACAAGAGCAGTCTTTTGATGAGTGTGTTGGCACACCAGAACATAGAAAATCCAGCAGAGAGGTTCCATGAGTCATCCTGAAGAGCATAAGTCGCATCGTGTCGGATGGTTACGCGCTGCGGTACTGGGCGCCAACGACGGTATTGTTTCGACTGCAAGTCTGATTATCGGCGTCGCATCAGCCGGTGCATCTCACGACAATATCCTGCTGTCTGGCGCTGCCGGGCTGGTTGCCGGAACCATGTCTATGGCTGCCGGCGAATATGTCTCTGTTAGCTCGCAGTCGGATACGGAGAAGGCCGATCTGGCGATGGAACAACGTGCGCTGGAACAGAATACCGAGGTGGAGACAGAAGAACTGGCTATTATCTACGAGGGCCGGGGACTTGAACCTGCACTCGCGCGACAGGTCGCTGAGGGACTGATGGCCCATGATGCACTGGCTGCCCATGCTAGAGATGAAATTGGTATCTCGGAGTCTGTCAGAGCACAGCCTCTGCAGGCTGCGCTTTCATCTGCGGCCACCTTTATCATGGGAGCTGCTATGCCATTGATCGTAGCATGGTATGTGTCAGGGACGTACACGATTGCTGCTGTCGCGGTTGCATCACTTCTGTTCCTGGCGATACTGGGTGGAGTCGCTGCTCGAGCGGGCGGCGCCGCGATTCTGACCGGCGCAGCCCGGGTTACCTTTTGGGGCACCCTTGCCATGGCGCTTACTGCAGGCGTTGGAAAGCTATTCAGCTAGATAGACACTGCCTCCAACGATCAGAACTGAAGAAAAATAAACCATTGGAAATAAGTAGCGAGAGCGTTTATCCAGTCTATCGCCCTCCGCGACCAAACCGCGATTATCCAGCACCCAAACGCGCAAATTGACGGCAACGCTGGCGCACATCGTAACGAAACTTATAATCATGAATACGCCCAGCACGGTTACATAAGATATCTTGGGCAATGTTCCACTGAACATAATCTGATATGCCACGACAGTGAGAATACCCAAAAAAGTAATGTCCATACGATCACCAACTGAAGAGCGGTCCATCCAGAATACCGACCAGGACAATAAGACAAAGATCGCAACTGGCAACCCTACCAGTCTGAGCGTGTACCAAGGGTTACGCTCAACATCGAGCTGAATTTTGAAGGCATTTACTTGCGCTTTTCGGCCATCTGCATAACTGGACTGATACTCAACTATCGAGTTGGACAATCGCGGCGGGTGCCACTGGGGTATTTTGACCTCATGTTGAGTATCCTGCCATATCCCACTGCTAGCCGGATCAGCGCGCAAAACTACTTGTCCACTGTCAAATCCGAGCACTTCAAAAATGGCAGAAAGCTCCTGCCGGTCAAATGGGTACCGCGACAGATTAAAGCGCGACTTTGCCACGGCTTCAATCTCTTCGGTGTAGTATACGTTACCGTCCGAGGTTACCCGCAAGACAACGCCCTGCTGGTCGAATCCTCCGGATTCGTTGGCCAAGATGACCTGGGGCCACCATCCCGAGAACACCTCGTTGAACTGAAAATAGCCTTGATAGTAAAGATCATCATAACCGGTCACCGATGGGTCAAACGCCAATCTCGAGTCTTTCCAGTGCATGCTGAGCACACCCTCAAAATGAAACGTTTCACTTTCTTCGCTGATGAAATTCACATTACTGAGAAAAAAGCCAATATCGACAACGACAGGGCCATCATCGTCAGGAGGACCAAACGCACTATTTTTTGAATGCGCAGTAGCACAAAGTGAAAAAAACAGAAGTAGCAGGGCGCTGCGTACTATCAATAACATTTTTGTTCAAACTCCTTATACTCAACAACCTCATGCACGCGAAGAGTACTCATAACAGCACTTTCTGACCAGTCCTTTAAACTATAATCCGGATCACAATAGGATGTGCCTGCTGTCTTACTATTAAACGGACACTCTGTAGGCAGAAATACAGAGCTACCTCTTTTTACTAGGGAAATCGCAACGCTTTCCGTAGCGTTTTTCGATGCCGTTTTCTTAACTTTAAGCGACAAGTGGCCAGAGCCAAGACCGGCCCTCCTTCAACCAGAGTAAAATCGAAATCACCGCACCGGCAATATGGACACACATTCGACAGAAGACATAGTCTAGTGAATAGATGTTTACCGGGATTAACCCGAGATTTTCTAACAGCGGCACTCTTGCGTGTTTGGCACTCGCTAATTCAGTACGCGCAAGAAAGTTGCGTTTCCAGCTCCAGCACTGTTCATAACGAGTTTATTTTGGTTAAACGATACGATATTACTTGTTGTTGACAGGTTCAGTGGCTGCACATTTTTTGCCCCTTCAATAACCAGCTTGATGACCTTTCCATCGAGT
>CAJQQW010000087.1 GCA_905480565.1 uncultured Halioglobus sp.
GGAAATTGCCAACCTCAAGGCGCAACTGGCCACAACCGATGAGGAGATCAGGGAAACTGCGATCATGGCGGAAGCCACCGCCGTCATGGTGGAAGATACCGTTATAAACCGCACGGGTTCGATGGCCGAGCATTGGACAGAGCGCACCACCATCGGCAGTTACGGCGAGATGCACTACAACAACCTGGATGAAGAGAATGACGTTGGCAGCAACAAAAAGGAAATCGACTTCCATCGTTTTGTACTGTATCTCGGGCATGAATTCAGTGATCGCACCCGTATGTTTTCCGAACTCGAACTAGAGCACTCGTTATCGGGCGAGGGTAAGAATGGGGAAGTGGAACTTGAACAGGCTTACATCGAGCACGATATTACTGATTCGATGCGCTTCCGGGCGGGTCTTTTCCTTGTTCCAGTGGGCATTCTTAACCAGACCCATGAGCCAGATACGTTCTACGGTGTTGAGCGCAACAATGTTGAAAAGAACATTATTCCTACCACCTGGTGGGAGGGCGGAGTGGCGCTGGCGGGAGAGTTCGCGCCCGGGTGGGCCTACGAGACCGCGGTAGCCTCCGGTCTCAAGTTGGACGCAGCCGATGGCGAGTATAAAATTCGCGACGGTCGCCAAAAAGTGTCGGAAGCAGATGCTAATGATCTCTCCTATACGGCCAATCTTAAATACACCGGTCTCGCAGGCCTGGAGGTGGGTGCTACGCTGCAATATCAGTCTGATCTCTATCAGGGCGACTATACAGACAGCGTAGACGCGCTCCTTTACACGGCCCACGTTGCCTACAGGAATGGCCCCTTTGGGCTGCGCGTATTGGGCGCCCGGTGGGATATTGATGACAGTATCAACCAGATCAAGCAAGGAGCTGACGATCAGGAGGGCTGGTATATAGAACCCTCCTGGGAGTTCACCCGCAGCATTGGTGTCTTTGCTCGTTACAGCGAGTGGGATAACCAGGCCGGTGGCAATGGCAGTTCCGATATCAGCGAGTGGGATATGGGTCTTAATTACTGGCTTGATGAGACGGTGGTATTCAAGGTGGACTATCAGATCCAGGATGCACCGGAAGACATGAAAGAATACACAGGCTTCAATCTTGGAGTCGGCTGGAGTTTTTAGTGCAGTTTATTGCGTGCAGACAGGTAGCTCGTGGAGTGTTGGTCGTCGTCCTTTTGGCGGCGGCTTTTTTCGTGTATGGCGAGGATTATCTCGAGCGGGACGCTTTTCTGGACCTCGCTTTTGACCAAGCGCAGCCGGAGATGCAAACCTTGTGGGTAACCGAGGATTTGTGCAACGCTGGGGAGGCGGCGGTGGGTTGGATGCCGAGAGCATTGCGTCTGCGGTATTGGCAGTCCGGTGATTCCACCGCCTGGATTCTGGAGCATATCGGAAAAGAAAAGCCCATCACTTTGGGTATCAGTATTTCCGGAGACCGTCTGGAGCGAGTGGATGTGTTGGCTTTCAGGGAAAGCCGTGGTTGGGAAATACGCTACCCGTTCTTCACTGGACAGTTCCAGGGGCTGACATTAGCAGACGATGGCTATCTGTCGGAGCGTGTAGACGGCATCACCGGCGCAACGCTGTCGGTGCGGGCGGTGGATCGTATGACACGGCTGGCGTTGTGGCTGAACGCGCAGGTGCGCGGATGACACGCCGCACTCGCCTGGTTGGTACGCTGTGGCGATGGCATCGGCGCCTCGGATTGTTGGTGGCCCTGTTCGTGCTGGTAGTCTGCGTTACGGGTATTTTTCTGAATCACACAGTCAGGCTGGGCCTCGATCGAGCCTTTGTGGATGGCAACTGGCTGAAGCAGTTTTACGGGGATGATTCGGGGCAATTGCCCGCCTATCCGCTGGGTAATCGCTGGGTGTCTCGCGCGGCAAATGGCCTCGTCTATGTCGATAGTCTCGAGGTCGCACCGTGTCGCGGTGTGCTGGTGGGTGCGTTGCAATCCGCAAACCTCATTTTGGTGGCCTGTGCAGAGGAACTTCTGCTGATAAGCACGTCCGGTGAACTGGTGGAGTCTGTCAGCGCTGGCACAGGCCTGCCGACGCCATTGCAGGCGCTGGGAGAAATCGATGGCGCGATTGTGCTGCAGGTGCAAGGAGAATGGCGTAGTGCCGATATCGACCGCATGGTATTCAGCGAGGCAGCGCCTGCCGGCACGCGAGTTTCACAGCAGGTGTCTGCGCCACTGCCCGCCCTGATCCGGGAGGCGATTCCACTACCCGACCAATGGTTGACCTGGGAACGGGTACTACTGGACGTGCACAGTGGTCGTCTGTTTGGCCGTATCGGCGTTCTGTGGGTCGATCTCGTCGCGCTGTTTCTGTGCGTGTTGGCAGTCAGTGGCACCGCTATGTGGGGTTTGCGCCGACTGCGTAATGTTTCCAATCGCACGACAGCGGCGGATATGCGCGACTGAGCTTACCCAGCCTCGTAGCGAATACCCGTCAAGTAGTAAATCTTTTCTCCCGAAGGGCTCTGCACGTGCACCTCGTCATCGAGCCGCTTGCCCAGCAATGCGTTTGCGAGGGGTGAGTCCATGCTGAGCTTGCCCGCATCGATATCGAACTCGTCGGGTCCGACAATGCGCCACTCCTGCTCGAGGCCTGCTTCGTCCTCCAGAGTGACCCAGGCGCCGAAGAAGACCTTGTCCCTGTCAGTGGGAGGGCGCGTGACGATCTCGAGCTCGTCCAGTCGCTTATTGATGAAGCGCACTCTGGAATCGATTTCCCTGAGTCTGCGTTTGCCGTAGATATAGTCGCCGTTTTCTGAGCGATCGCCATTCTTGGCGGCCTCGTGGACCGCATCGGTGACCTGCGGCCGCTCTACTTTCCACAGCGCATGCAGCTCTGCCCGCAGGGTTTGCTCGCCCTCGGAGGTAATGTAGTTAGAGCCGCGTGGTCGCGGTGGTCTGTAGCGTCCCATTCCCTTATTCTAACGGCTGTTCCCCCGCAGCGGTATGGTCGGAGCCCGATCGACACAAGGCCTAAAAAATGAGGTGCTACGAAGCATGATCAGAGTAATTCTGTTTTGTCTGGCAAGCCTGGCAGGATCATCTGTCGTCTGGGGTCAATGTCCTGAGCTGGAGGGCAGCCTGACCCAGGGCGGGCTGATGTGGGGCGTGGTCGCCCCCGGCAGCCGTGTAACCCTTGACGGCGAAAACCTTGATGTTATGGAAAATGGTACGTTGCTGGCGGGTTTTGGTCGCGATGCTGCCGCCACTGCGGAACTGGTCGTGACCGGTGAAGCCAGCTGTCGGCAAACGCTCACGATTGTGCCCCGTGATTACAATATCCAGCGTGTAGAGGGTGTGCCGCAGAAAACCGTGACACCGTCACCGCAGCACCTCGAGCGTATTCGCCGCGAACAGGTTTTGATTAATGCGGCCCGCGCCCAGCAGTTGCAGCGTCCAGATCTGTTAGAGGCCGCATTAACGGGATTTGAGTGGCCGTCTATTGGGCCTATCTCGGGCGTATATGGTAGCCAGCGGTACTATAATGGCGCACCCGGCAGGCCACATTACGGCGTGGATGTAGCGATGCCAACCGGCACACCGGTGCGCGCGCCGGCGGCGGGCGTAGTCACCCTGGCCGAGCCGGATTTGTTCTACTCTGGCGGCACGGTATTTCTCGATCATGGCTACCGCCTGTCCTCTGCGTTCCTGCACATGAGCAAGGTGCTCGTGAGGGTAGGGCAGGAGTTGCAGGCTGGCGACCTGATCGGTGAGATTGGCGCCAGCGGTCGTGCCACTGGGCCACACCTGGATTGGCGGATGAATTGGCGTAATCGCCGCATTGACCCGCAGTTGCTGGCCCCGTCGATGCCGCTGGCACCTGTGCCCTGATCGGGCGTTGGGGAGGCAGGCGGCATGGCTGGCGTCTCGCAGGGCGAAACTCTGGCCAACCCCGGGACAGAGGCCGCGTGCCCATGCGACGCAATATCTGCTCAGACCCCGGCCTCGATAGTCCCAAAATCCGCCAAAATCCGTATAATGCGGTGAAAATCGGTGTTGAGAGCCTTTAATGATTGATAAGCGACTACTCAGTATTCTGGTGTGCCCCGTAAGCAAGGCGCCAGTGGAGTACGATGAGCAAAAGGACGAACTGGTATGCAAGGCCTCTGGCCTTGCCTATCCTGTCCAAGACGGTATCCCTGTGATGTTGGAGAGTGAAGCGCGAGTGCTCACCGCCGATGAGAAACTGGGCTAGGTCATGTCAGCCAGCATATTTACCAGGATTATCGACGGCGAAATCCCCAGTGACTTCATTTACGAAGACGAGCACTGCATAGCCATTCACGACATTAACCCTCAGGCGCCCGTGCATGCGTTGGTTATTCCGCGTAAGCCAATTCGGATGCTGGTGGATGCTGAGCCCGAAGATCAGGCCCTGCTGGGACACCTGATGCTGGTGGCAAACAAGGTGGCGCTGGATCTGGGGGTGGGCGAGGGTTTTCGCCTTGTGGTTAACAACGGTGAGTCGGTAGGTATGACGATATATCACCTGCACCTGCACATCATGGGCGGGCGTACCTACGCCGAACAAAGCATGGGCTGAGCGCCCTCACCGAGACGACCAATGAAGACAGTCGAAATACGAGAGGCCTTCCTGGGCTACTTTGAGGCGCACGCACATACCCGCGTAGCGAGTAGCTCCCTGGTGCCGGGGAACGACCCGACCCTGCTGTTTACTAATGCCGGAATGAACCAGTTCAAAGATGTTTTCCTCGGGGCAGAATCTCGTTCTTACAGCTGTGCTACCAGCGCGCAGCGCTGCGTGCGTGCGGGGGGTAAGCACAATGATCTGGAAAATGTAGGGTACACCGCTCGCCATCACACGTTCTTTGAAATGCTGGGAAATTTCAGCTTCGGCGACTATTTCAAACAGGACGCCATTCGCTTTGCATGGGATTTTCTGACGGACACACTGGGTCTGCCGGCGGAAAAATTTTGGGTCACGGTGCACGTGTCCGATGACGAGGCTGAACGCATATGGATAGAGGACATCGGGTTTCCGAGAGAGCGCATATCACGGCTGGATGAAGACAACTTCTGGCAGATGGGCGACACCGGTCCCTGCGGGCCCTGTAGCGAAATTTTCTTCGATCATGGCGATCACGTACCCGGAGGTCCACCGGGCAGCGAAGGAGAAGACCTCGATCGTTACATCGAAATTTGGAACCTGGTGTTTATGCAATACAACCGTGACGCGGCCGGCGAGTTCCATCCGCTGCCGAAGCCCTCGGTGGATACCGGTATGGGGCTGGAGCGGATTGCAGCGGTTATGCAGCAGGTGCACAGCAACTATGATATCGACTTGTTTCAGACTCTGATCAGCGAGGCGGCGCGCATACTCAAGGTCGACGATCTGAAGGAGAACTCCCTGCGAGTGATCGCCGACCATATTCGCTCTTGCGCTTTCCTCATGGCCGATGGCGTATTGCCCGGCAATGAGGGCAGGGGCTATGTATTGCGCAGAATTATTCGCAGGGCGGTGCGGCACGGTAATAAGCTGGGCGCCCGCGGTCCATTTTTCTATAAGCTGGTGTCGACTTTGGTGCACGAGATGGGCGATGCCTATCCGGAGTTGGCGAGGGCGCAACCTGAGGTGGAGAGGGCGCTGTTGATAGAAGAAGAGCAGTTTGAGCGTACGCTGGACAACGGTATGCAGATTCTGGAAGAGGCGCTGAATAAACTCGACGGTAAAGAAATACCCGGAGAAGTGGTATTCAAACTGTATGACACCTACGGGTTTCCCACAGACCTCACTAATGACATTGCTCGCGAGCGCGGTTTGAGCCTGGACATGGAGGGTTACACTACCGCCATGGCGCAGCAGCGGTCGCGCTCTCAGGAAAGCGGTAGTTTCAAGGTGGATTATAATGGAGCCTTGAAGCTGGAGGGCAGCACAGAATTCATCGGCTACGATAGCGTGGAAGGTGATGGCGTCGTGCTTGCGGTGCTGCGCGATGGGGAAGAGGTTGGAGAACTGTCTGCTGATGAAAGTGGTGTACTGGTGCTGGATCGCACCCCGTTTTACGGCGAATCGGGCGGCCAGGTTGGCGATTCAGGCCACCTGGAAGGCGCCAACGTCAAGTTAGAGGTGACGGATACCACCAAAGCGTCTGATCACCACTTGCACCATGTGAAGGTATTGAGCGGTAGCGTGAAGTGCGGTGACCGGCTTGAGGCGCGGGTGGACCCGAATGTGCGGCAGGCAACGCGTTTGAATCATAGCGCGACACATCTTCTGCATGCGGCCCTGCGCAAGGTGCTCGGTGAGCACGTGCAGCAAAAAGGGTCACTGGTCGATTCGCGGCGACTGCGTTTTGATTTTTCGCACCCCGAGGCAATGTCGGCGCAACAACTGAAAGAGATAGAAACTATCGTCAATGAGCAGGTGCGCGGTAACACGGCCGTCGAGACCCGTTTGATGACGATGGATGATGCCGTGGCCGCGGGTGCCATGGCCCTGTTTGGCGAAAAATACGGTGATGAGGTGCGGGTATTGTCCATGTGAGAGGATGGTTTTTCCGTCGAATTATGCGGTGGAACCCACGTCGATCGTACGGGTGATATTGGGCTGCTGCGTATCGTGTCGGAAGCCGGCATTGCTTCGGGTGTGCGTCGCGTAGAAGGTGTAACTGGCCGTGGTGCACTCGACCTGGTGGAGGCGCTGGAAGCCAATCTGATGGCACTCTGTGACACGGTGAAGGGTACTGCAGACAATGTACTGGACAAGGTCACGGCGCTGCGTGCGGATAACCGCGACCTGGAGAAAGAGATAGCCCGCCTCAAACAAAAACTGGCTGCGGGCACTGGCACGGATCTCACAGCCGCTGCAGTCGAGGTTCAGGGTATTAAGGTTTTGGCTGCGAGTGTGGAGGGGGCGGATGCCAAGTCCCTGCGCGATACCCTGGACCAGTGCAAGAACAAACTGGGAAGTGGGGTGATCCTGCTCGCGGCGGTCAATGGCGATAAGATAGCGCTTGTGGCGGGTGTCACTAAAGACCTTACTGGCAAGGTAAAGGCCGGTGATGTGATGCGTGAGTATGCGGGCCGTTTGGGCGGCAAGGGCGGCGGTAAGCCGGATATGGCCCAGGGCGGCGGAATTGACGTCGGGGCCTTGCCAGAGGTGCTGAAATCCCTGCCTGACTGGGTCTCCAGTCAACTTGATTGATGCGTCGACGCTGCCATAGTTGGGTACCCGGAAAAGTATAAAATGTGGGTATTTTAGTGTTTAATTGCGCCTTCTTTCACGCGGGGCTTTATTGTTCCTGCGGAGTGTCCGGGTAATATGAGTCTGATTGTCCAAAAATTTGGTGGCACCTCGGTCGGTAGCATCGAGCGCATTGAGCAGGTGGCTGAAAAGGTCGCCGGTTTTCGCGCTGATGGAGACGATATCGTTGTGGTCGTATCCGCAATGAGCGGTGAGACCAATCGCCTGCTTGCCCTTGCCAGCGAGATCCAGGATCAGCCTGCACCGCGTGAAATGGACGTGTTGCTCTCGACCGGTGAGCAGGTGACGGTTGCATTGCTGAGTATGGCCTTGAACAAGCGCGGTGTGAGCGCTCGATCCTACACCGGTGGGCAAGTACGCATACTGACCGACAGCGCGCACACCAAGGCGCGCATTCGGGAAATAGACGACGCGCGTATGCACAGAGATCTTCAAGCGGGGAACGTGCTGGTAGTCGCAGGTTTTCAGGGTGTGGATGAAAATGGCAATATCACCACCCTCGGTCGCGGTGGTTCGGATACAACGGCGGTAGCGCTGGCCGCCGCGCTCAAGGCTGACGAGTGCCAAATTTATACCGACGTAGATGGGGTATACACTACGGATCCTCGCGTGGTTGACGGTGCGAGGCGCCTGCCCAGAGTCACTTTCGAAGAGATGCTGGAGATGGCCAGTATGGGGTCCAAGGTGTTGCAGATTCGTGCGGTCGAGTTTGCGGGTAAATATAATGTGCCGTTGCGTGTGTTGCACAGTTTTAAGGACGGCCCCGGTACTCTGATTACACTCGAGGAAGATAGCACTATGGAAACGCCGACTATATCGGGTATCGCATTCAATCGTGATGAGGCTAAGCTCACTATCGAGGGTGTACCGGATACTCCCGGTGTGGCCTACAAGATTCTCGGCCCTATTGGTGACGCCAATATTGAGGTCGACGTGATTGTGCAAAACGTCAGCCACGATAAAACGGTGGACTTCACTTTCACGGTGTCACGAAACGACCTGGCGGCGGCGGAAGGCGTGCTGGGGCAGGTGGCGCGTGACCTGAGTGCGGGAAAGGTACGCGCAGACAGCAAAATCGCCAAGGTATCTGTAGTCGGGGTTGGCATGCGGTCCCACGCCGGCGTTGCCAGCCAGATGTTTGCCGCATTGGCAGAGGAGGGGATCAATATCCTGATGATCACCACGTCTGAAATACGGATTTCTGTCATTATCGAGGAAAAGTTCCTCGAATTGGCGGTGAGATGTCTGCATTCTTCTTTTGGGCTGGAAAGGGAACCAAAGGACGAGAGCACAGACTAAGCTGCAGCGAACCAACCTGCACTGCACAGGGGGCATTGTTGTATAGTGATTAGTGAGAGGCCAAATTGCGCTAGACGTCAGCAGCCGTGAGGGCTGCATAACAGGGCCTCGTTATCGGGGACAAAAAGGAATAGTTCCAGTAAGTCCATGGCTGCTGGACCCGGGAGAAGTAGAATGTTGATATTGACCCGTAGGATAGGCGAATCACTCATGATAGGCGATGAGGTCACTGTGACAGTGCTGGGCGTAAAAGGAAACCAGGTGCGGATCGGCGTGAACGCTCCCCGAGAGGTCGCTGTGCACCGGGAGGAGATATACAGTCGTATTCAACAAGGTGATTCGCAAGCCCCTGAAAAAGAGGAAGAATAACTCTCCATTAATCGATTTTCAGCATGATTCAGCAAATTTATGGTATGATCTGCGCCCGTAAAAAGTGACCCAATAACGCATTTCCGCCGCCCTCAGGGTTGGCGGTTGGCCTTGGCGAGGCGTCACCCAATAAATTCCGGAGAGCTGGCCGAGTGGTCGAAGGCGCGCCCCTGCTAAGGGCGTATAGGCTTATACCCTATCGAGGGTTCGAATCCCTCGCTCTCCGCCA
>CAJQQW010000088.1 GCA_905480565.1 uncultured Halioglobus sp.
CGGTATATCCCCCACCAATTTCGCCGAAGTGCGCCAGATCAGCGGCCTGGTGGGCAGGATGTTGCAGCGAGCTCTGGATGCGTTTGCCCGGCTGGAAGTGGAGCAGGCCGTTGACGTGGTCAGGGGCGATGAAGAGGTCGATCGACAGTATGGATCTGCGATGCGCAGTCTGGCGACATTTATGCTCGAAGACCCGCGAAAAATTGGGGTTATATTGAACGAGATGTGGGCCCTGCGGAGCCTAGAGCGGATCGGCGACCACGCGACAAATATAGCCGAACACCTGGTGTACCTTGTGCAGGGCGCCGATGTGAGACACGGCGGCCTGGACGGTTTCGATGAGCACGGCCCCAACGGTTAAAAACCATCAGCAGGCGGTGCCCGCCGTCCCGGTCGTTGCTCGCCAGGCGCTGTAACGAAAACGTAACAAAGCGGAATTAAACTTCACTGGCGCATATTTGCGGATATCCACAAACCTGAATTGTTGTTAATGGAGTTTTTGATCGATGAAAACGAAAGTCAGTATGCTCTTACAATCAGCGGCCATGGCAGCTTGCCTGGGCGCGTCTAGCGCGGCTCAGGCAGCAAGCCGCGACACAATCAGCATTGTCGGCTCCTCAACGGTTTATCCGTTTGCTACTGTTGTAGCGGAGCGGTTTGGTAGGTCCACAGATTTTAAATCACCCAAAATCGAGTCCACCGGCACTGGCGGCGGTCTCAAGCTGTTCTGTTCCGGCGTGGGAGCGAACACGCCTGATGTGACGAATGCCTCGCGACGTATTAAGAAAAGTGAATTCGATAACTGCCTGTCTAACGGTGTCGACAATGTTGTGGAAGTGTTAGTGGGGTATGACGGCATTGCCATCGCTAACTCGACAAAGGCGCCCCGGTTGACGCTGAGCCTGCGCGATATTTATCTGGCTCTGGCCAAGGATGTGCCCGGAGCGGACGGCGTATTGATTCCCAATCCTTACACGACCTGGAAGGCGGTTAATCCGCAGTTGCCGGCGGTTAAAATCGAGGTTCTGGGGCCGCCACCCACCTCAGGAACGCGTGATGCGTTCGTGGAACTCGCGATGGCGGGGGGCGCCAAGTCCAATGGCGATCTCAAGGCCCTGTATGGCCTCGGGGCAGACCAGGAGAGTGAAATCAGAGCGGTTATGAAAAAACTGGGTGTGTCTGGCGGGGTCTACGATGCGCTAGCTAAAAAGAAAGGCAAGGCCCCGAAAGGCAAGGATGTTTTCAAGGCATTAGCCTATGCCGTGCGTGAGGATGGTGTTTACATCGAAGCCGGTGAGAATGACAACCTGATCGTACAGAAGTTGGAGGCCAACCCGAATGCGGTGGGTATTTTTGGTTACAGTTTCCTCGAGGAAAATGGCGACAAAGTTCAGGGTTCGGTGGTGGACGGTGTAGCCCCTAGTTTTGAAAGCATCGCCAGTGGTGACTATCCGGTATCGCGCCCACTGTATTTCTATATCAAGGATGCTCACGTCGGTAAAATTCCAGGTATTCAGGAATATGCTTTAGAATTCACCTCAAACAGGGCGATGGGCGAAGACGGTTATCTCACCGAACGGGGTTTGATTCCGCTGGAGAGTGCGGAGCGCAAGGCCGTCCGGGAAGATATCGAAACCCTTAAACGACTGGAAATGTAGCTCGGCTGTCCGGCTATGTCTCATCAGCGCCAAGCCTGACTAGGCGGCGAGGTTCTATTTAGATGCTATTTAGCCGGATTAGTGAAGGCACTACAGCGTAATGCAGACAACAACAGTCTTTCTGGTCCTGATCGCCTTTTGTATTATCAGTTTCTTTCTGGGGCGAACACGATCTCAGCTGATAGCGAAGACGCGCGGTGGTGTTTCGCTACACTCTCTCCCGAAGCATTACGGCTACATGGCGGCCGCCTGGGCCCTTTTGCCGTCGATCGCAATCCTGCTAGTGTGGACCGGGCTTGAAAGCCATCTGATCTATAATTCGGTTATACCTGGCCTACCAGCAGAGGTGCGCTCTCTGAGCTCCGATCAATTAGGTCTTTACTATAATCAGCTTCAGAGTTTTGCGCTGAACCAGATTGATGAATTTGGGCTCGATGAGGGGCAGGTAGCAGCAGCCCAACATTATCGCGAAATAGCCGCGTCACTTGCCTACAAAAAGGCTCTTGTTGTGCTTGTAGTTGCTGTTGCAGGGGCTTCGTTGGCCCTTGGACGTATCAAGCCGGCTCTCCGTGCGCGTAACCACGTGGAGAACATACTGGAGTGGATGCTTTTTATCTGCTCCTTTATTGCTGTATTGACGACACTGGGGATTGTTCTATCTGTCCTGTTTGAGTCGATTCGTTTTTTTCAGACCATACCTGTTACCGAGTTTCTATTTGGTTTGCAGTGGAGCCCCCAGATGGCAATCCGATCCGACCAGGTGGGGGCCTCTGGGTCGTTTGGTTTTATACCCTTGCTAGTTGGCACGGTACTGATTTCCATCGTTGCCCTGCTCATAGCCGTGCCGGTCGGATTGATGTCGGCGATTTATCTCAGCGAGTATGCATCCAGGCGCTTTCGCGCAGTGACCAAGCCGGTACTGGAAGTGTTGGCGGGGGTGCCGACGGTGGTCTACGGCTTCTTTGCCGCTCTTACGGTCGCGCCGTTTATCCGGCATTTAGGGGAATCACTGGGCCTGAATGTAGCCTCAGAAAGCGCTCTGGCTGCCGGTTTGGTGATGGGTATCATGATAATCCCGTTTGTGATGTCCCTGTCAGACGATATTATCAATGCAGTGCCTGATAGTTTGAGAGAGGCTTCTCTCGGTATGGGTGCCACAATGAGCGAGACAATCAGGCGCGTGGTTCTCCCTGCTGCCTTGCCCGGCATTGTGGGTGGTATTCTCCTCGCTGCATCTCGCGCTATCGGGGAGACTATGATCGTGGTCATGGCGGCGGGATTATCTGCTAAGTTGACAATCAACCCATTGGAAGCGGTGACAACGATTACGGTCCAGATTGTTACCCTGCTTGTAGGAGATCAGGAATTCGACAGCCCCAAGACCCTTGCCGCCTTTGCGCTGGGGTTTGTCCTGTTTTTCTTCACTTTGCTGCTGAACATCGTTGCTCTGTATGTGGTCAGACGGTATCGGGAACAGTATGACTAACGACGACAATTACCGCACAACCGCGCTGATACAGGCATCTTTGCGCAAGCGATATGCGCGTGAGCGAAGATTTCGCCTGTATGGGATGCTCGCTGTTTTTGCGGGATTTGTTTTTTTGTTTCTGTTGCTGGCAGACATTGTTATTAAGGGATCACCCGCATTTACACAATACTATATCAAGGTGACGGTCGATTTTAATCAGGATAGCCTCGACCTGCCGCAAGACTATACGTCAAAAGATCTGGCGCGCGCTGACTTCGGTGCTGTTGTCAAAGGCAGTCTGCGTGAGATGTTCCCGGGCGTCTCCAGTCGCGCGGAGAAACGGCGCCTGTATCGTTTGATCAGCGTTGGTGCTGATTACTCACTGCGCGATATGGTGATTGCTGATCCAGCACTGGTGGGTAAGAAGCAGGACATCTGGCTGCTGGCTCATTCCGAGGCGAGCAGCTATTTGAAGGGCCAGGTAACGGCGGCGACGGATGAGGCCGAGCGCAAGGTGAAAGATGTCCAGATGACCTGGCTGAATACTCTGCGCGAGGAGGGCAGGACCGAGTTACGGTTTAA
>CAJQQW010000089.1 GCA_905480565.1 uncultured Halioglobus sp.
TGACATACAAACGATCCGCTGCGGGCAGGCTTACCCGATAGATCTCTGCACCTCCCATCACGATAACCTCCTCCGCCCCGTCAGCGCGGGCAACAGATTGTGCACGCAAAACCGCCTCCTCAAGAGAGGGCACCACCTCGATTCCCGGGGCACTGAAGTCTGGATTGCGCGTGATCACTATGTTGGTGCGGCCCGGCAGTGGACGGCCGATAGACTCGTAGGTCTTGCGGCCCATTACCAGCGGCTTGCCCATTGTGATGCGTTTGAAATGGGCCATGTCAGCAGGGATCTTCCACGGCAGGTCGTTATCGCGGCCGATAACACCATTCTCCGCAACAGCAACGATTATCGCGAGGGGCCGCTTGTGTGTCACACCGCGACCGGCGCCGCAATATGAGCGTGGGGCGCGTAACCCGTAATCTGGAAATCCTCGAAACAGTAGCTGTAGATATCCTCGGGTCGGCGGCGTATGTTCAATCGCGGCAGTGCGAGCGGTTCACGCTGCAACTGGGTGCGCACCTGCTCAAGGTGGTTGCTGTAAATATGCGAATCACCCGTGCAAATAATAATCTCCCCTGGCTCCAGGTCACATTGCTGGGCCAGCATATGGGTCAAAAGCGCCAGGCTGGCGCTGTTATAGGGTAACCCGAGAAAAGAATCGCTGGAGCGAATCATTAACTGAGACGAGAGTCGCCCTTGCGCGACATAAAACTGGTAAAGCAAATGGCAGGGCGGCAGGGCCATGCGCCCGGCGCGCACATTCTCCTGAGGACTCATGCTTTCGTCGGGCAAGTACTCCACATTCCAGGCATGAAAAAGGATGCGCCGGCTATCCGGATTGTTGCGCAGGCACTCCACCACATAGTCGATCTGGTTGAGTGTATCGCCATCCCGGGTGGGCCAGGCTGTCCATTGAGCACCGTAAATCGGCCCCAGGTCTCCCTCCTCGGTCGCCCACTCATCCCAAATACTCACCCCGTTTTCATTCAACCAGCGGGTGTTGGTATCGCCGTTGAGAAACCAGAGCAGCTCATTGACGATACTTTTGAAATGTAGCTTTTTGGTAGTTAGCAAAGGAAAACCGTCGGACAGGTCGTGGCGGAACTGACGCCCAAACACGGAGAGCGTACCGGTGCCGGTGCGGTCGCCCTTGTGCACGCCGTTTTCCAGAATGTCCTGCAGTAAATTCAAATATTGTTTCATCTTGCCGTTTTTTTACCAGGTTGTTGTTGGCCAGCACTCGCCCGGCCGTAGGCAATGCCAATCAGGTACACGCCCAACAGTATCATCGGTAGGGAGAGCATCTGGCCGCGTGTCATCCAGCCAAAGGCCTGAAAACCAATGTGCTGGTCCGGCTCGCGGAAAAACTCAGAGACGAACCGCACACAACCGTAACTGAGGGAAAACAAGCCCGACACGGCACAGGTTGGTCGCGGCTTGGCAGAATACCAGTAGAGAATGATGAACATGAGCACCCCCTCCAGCGCAAACTGATAAAGCTGAGAGGGGTGACGCGCCAGTTGCAGGGGGTCCGCAGGGAACACCATGGCCCAGGGGACCTCACTGGGCCGTCCCCACAACTCCTGACCAATAAAGTTACCCAGGCGACCCAGACCCAGTCCGACCGGCACAAAAGGCGCTATAAAGTCCATCAGACGCCAGAAGGGAATCTGGTGACGGCGGCCAAAGAGGTACATGGCCAGCAAAACCCCAAGAAAGCCGCCGTGGAAAGACATCCCTCCTTCCCACACACGCAGGGCCCAGGCGGGGTTCTCCAACAGGCGGTCACCACCATAAAAAAGGGTGTATCCAATACGACCGCCCAAGACAATGCCAAGCGCGCAATAAAAAATAAGATCATCCACCTGATCGCGGGACACCGGCGTCCAGGGCAGCTTGCTACGACGGGCGGCGAGCCACCAGCCCACTGCAATCCCGGCGAGATAGGTCAGGCCGTACCAATGTACCGTGAGTGGCCCCAGGGAAAGAGCCACCGGGTCTATTTCTGGATAGGTCAGCATAAAAGCCTGTCTGTGCTGGGCTTACCCGGCGGATCTAGCCCGCCGGGTACATCCCGGAAAGTCGAGGGCTTCATTATCATCCAGCCATCTTTTTTTCACAATTCTTTACCCGGTTAAAGAACGCCCGGCGCTCATCAGACACAAATGACGTTGGCAATCGCCTCGAGGAATGAGTGAAAATAGAGGTTACGTTACGCGAGTGACAGCTTGCCTTTTCGTTTTCAGGTCGACAGCACATGTGTTTACTGATTTTCGCCCATCAGCTATCAACCGATTATCCACTGATGGTTGCCGCCAACCGCGACGAGTTCCATGCGCGTCCCACCGCCCCCGCAGCATTCTGGCCTGAACACCCGGGTTTGCTGGCCGGCCGCGACCTCGAGCAGGGAGGCACATGGATGGGGGTGACCCGGGAGGGGCGCTTCGCCGCAGTCACCAATTACCGCGACCCGGACGTGACCATAACCGCCCCCCGCTCCAGAGGGGAATTAACTCTGGACTACCTCACAGGCAGCAAGACCCCGGCCTCCTATCTGTCGGATTTGGCAGAGCGCGGTGGCGAATACGCAGGCTTCAACCTGTTGGTCGGCGACCGGGACAGCCTCTGGTACTTCGCTAACAGCGGCGGTCAGGCTCCCGAGGCTCTGCGGCCTGGGCTTTACGGCTTGAGCAACGCGCGCCTCGATACGCCATGGCCCAAGGTGGAGCGAGGCAAAGCAATGCTGCTATCGCTGCAGCAAGGAGCGGGTGTATCACACGATGACCTCGCACAACTGGTCGCGGACCGGACGCTGGCAGACCCGCACAGTCTGGCCTGCCAGGGCCTCAACGGCACCATGGACCGGGCACTCTCAGCACAATTTATCGTTACCGAAGGGTATGGCACACGATCATCCACCACCCTGTGGACAGAGGGTTCAGGGCGCATCCATTGGCGGGAGCTCAGCTTTGGTAAAGGGGGTGAACTGAACGGGACGCGCACCGACGTGTTGGAGCCCTAGTCGAGGTTAGTGAGAGCGCGGCTCAAGCCACCGGGTTGTGGATAAACTTCTCCATACCATGCTCAGCGAGAAAGCGATCCAGCCGCTTACTGATTTGCTTGGCAGTTTCCATTTCCTTGACCTCAGCCAGCAGGCACTGCGCTTCCCTGACCTCAAGATTACGCAGGGCGTTCTTCACCCTGGGGAGACTGGTAGCGTTCATCGACAAGACGTCATAACCCATGCCCAGCAAAAGCACGGCGGCACCTGGGTCACCCGCCAACTCGCCACATATCCCGATGGGCACACCCTCGGCCCGGCTGGCGTCTGACACAAATTCCAGAGCATGTATCACCGCTGGGTGCAGGCTGTGGTATAGCCCGGCGACCTGCGGGTTATTACGATCCACCGCGAGTAGGTACTGGGTGAGGTCGTTACTGCCGACCGATAGGAAATCCACGCGCCGAGCCATAACCCGCGCCTGCGAAACGGCTGCCGGCACCTCAATCATTACCCCGACCGGCGGCAGCCGCCCGGTCAGCCCCTCCTGCTGCAGCTCGTTGTGGCTGCGATGGATAAGCGCAAGCGCCTCGTCCACTTCGGCAGTATTACTGACCATGGGGAGCATGATCCGCAGATTCCATAGGCCCTCATTGGCCTTGAGCATGGCCCGCACCTGCGCCAGAAAGATTTCAGGGTGGTCCAGTGTTACCCGGATACCTCGCCAGCCGAGAAAGGGGTTGTCCTCCTCGATGGGGAAATAGGGTAAGGACTTATCACCGCCAATATCGAGCGTGCGCATGGTAACCGGCTTGGGTGCGAAGGCCTCCAACTGCTCCCGATAAATCTGGCGCTGCTCCTCTTCGCTGGGAAAGCGATCCCGCAGCAGGAAGGGTACCTCGGTACGATAAAGCCCAACCCCCTCCGCGCCTTGCTCCAGCGAACGGGTGACATCAGCCATTAGCCCCGTGTTGACCCACAGCGGCATCCGGTGGCCGTCGAGAGTCACGCACGGCTGATCTCTGAGAGACTCGAGGTCCTTGCTCAGAGCCGCGTCCTGGTCCAGCACCTCCTGGAAGCGTTGCTTTATTTCGGGCAGCGGGTTGAGGTGCACTGTACCGTTATAGCCGTCGATGATCAGCTCACGATCCTGCAACCGGGCATAGGGTAAATCGACAGCGCCCATCACCGTGGGAACGCCCATGGCCCGGGCGAGTATTGCCACATGGGAGTTACCCGAACCACTGATCGAGATCAAACCGGCAAGTTTCTCCCGGGGAATCTCTCCCAAGGAGGTCGCGGTCAATTCTTCTCCTACGAGGATGGCCCGGTCTGGGTATTCACGCGGCTCCTGGTTTGCAGCCTGTAAGTAAGTGAGTACTCGCGTACCTAGATCCCTAACATCTACAGCACGTTCTTTCAGATAACTGTGTTCCATACGCTCGAAATGGCGGATGTGTTCGATCATCACCTGACTCAGGGCACCCTGGGCCCACTGCCCCCCCTTGATCAGCCCCACCACTTCTGCCCCTATGGTGGAATCGTCAAGAATGCTCAGGTAAACATCAAAGAGCGCGTGATCCTCCGGGCTCAACTCCGCTCCCAGGTTATCTGCTACCAC
>CAJQQW010000090.1 GCA_905480565.1 uncultured Halioglobus sp.
TCACCGGGCGGCATAGCGGAACGATTTTTCCGGAATCAGGCTCGATGAGGGCATGCTCATCTGACAATACGCGCCAGTCACTTAGGCCGAGAGCCGCGCACAGGGTGCTTTTGCCTGCACCGGGAACCCCCGGCATGATAATGGCCGAGTCATTCCGGGCAACGGCGGCTGCATGTAGCTTGAGGTACTCATTGGCGTGGATTGATACGCACCAGTTCATGCCCCACTCGAGAAAGGCATAGGCTTGTCCGACGGGAATCAGGTTAAACGGTGTGGTGCCATCGAAGAGAAACTCAAGTTGGCGCTGTAGGTGTTGTCGCAATCCCTTTTGGTGCAGGGCAATGTCGTAATCCACAAAGTCGTCATTCGTAGCAATTTCGAAATCACTATAGAGTGTCCGGATACCATCTTCGATAGTGCGCAGCTTGCTGCGAATTCGGTAGACGTAAGGTCCTATCCTGAGTGGTAATCCGTCGGCGGAGAGACGTGTGGAGAGTTCGTCCTGGGACAGTTGACGCAGAATCGCCATCTATTCCTGCTTCAGGATGTCCATTGCCACCAGTTCTGACAGCACCCCCTCCAGTGCTTCTTGCAGGTCCTTGGCTTGGCCCGCCTCCACCACTGGAGCGATGCGAGAAACCAGGGACGCCAGCGACAGAGATTCAGCGTGAAATTCACGGAGCACATGGGCCGCGAAAGCGGTTAGTAGATGTGTGTCACCGCTGTGCGTGTCGTAGTAGATGACGGTTGTCTCTCCCGGGTCATAAAACTTGCCCTCCGATTCAGTTCGCCATTTCATACGCACAGCCGTAGTTTATAGAGGGTTGTGTTGAGTCACTCGTTAGTCAGCTTGAGGTTGTGTGTCCGTGTGTTCGCCGCAGGGCCTGCCACAGACGAGGCCTGCCTCGGTTAGGGGCAGGAGTCATCCTCTATCAGGCAGATACCATCAATTAAGTCAGGGTCCTGACACGTAGAGTAGACGGTCGAGCCATCGGTCCCGGTTTGGTCTTCGGCAAAATAGTTGCCATCGTCGGGTGCAGAGACATGGTGAATTTCTGCCGCCAGACTTTCATTGTGCTCTGGTCTGCTGCCCGGCGCTGACTGAAACATACCGGTGGAGGGGTTGAAGGAGTCCAGCGTGGCGACCGACATACAGCCGACGACAGTTTGGCCCCAGGCAGTCCTGTTGCCGAGAGACAGCAGCACGGCACTGCTGGCGAGGGCTGTCCGTGAGAAGCGTCGTCGTGATTGTCCGGGCAATGCTTCCTGATTTGCATCGGATAGCCTGTTATCTGCCGGGGCTGCACCGCTATCTTTGTTCTCGTCGTTGCTCACAAAATACTCCTCAGGTTCGCGGATCCGTCGCAACCGCCGGCCAATGCCTGTCCATGCCCAATAAACGCTCACTAAGCAGATACTATATTTTATCACTACAGGGGAGGGGGGTCACCTGTAGATATCCGGTTTGCGAGCCGGATCACATTAAGGAGGGAGCCGCCAACGTGGACCTTACCTATCGCCTCCCAATAAAATTCAATAAAAACAATCAGGTAGAGATCTTAAAGCCTGCGTTCCGGTCAGGGTTTGGGATTGCTTTCCCGCAGCCAAATTGTCTTGATTTGGTGCTCATCAAAGGAATTCCGCCTGTCCTGCCTTGCCGTGCGTTTGTCGTCTTGCAAAGGCGAGCGAAGTCTGTGAAAGTGAGGTTCGCAGTGAGCGGTCCCTCGTAAATGTACGAAATATATTACAATTTTCAAGCTGAGCCGTTTCGTCTCAGCCCTGACCACCATTTTTGTTTTGAGCATAAGGGTTACGCGCGGGCCGGTGCTTACATGGCGTATGCTTACCGGCGGGCTGAAGGATTTGTGATGATTACCGGGCGCCCTGGAACGGGGAAGACGACCTTGATTGGTGATCTGGTCGAAAGCCTGTCTTCGGATAATGTCTATGTGGCGAACCTGGTCTGCACCCAGTTGCAAGCAGATGATCTGCTGAAATCGGTTGCCTATAGTTTCGAGATCGGTTCCGTTAACATCGATAAGGCGGAGCTGTTGCAGCGACTGACAGTGCTGCTGCATCGCTGGCACCGCGCAAACAAGCGAGCGCTGCTTATCGTAGACGAGGCGCAGGACCTTTCTCCGTCCGCTATGGAAGAGTTGCGCTTGCTGACCAACATCCAACTGGAGAACCAGCCCCTATTGCAGGTCTTTCTGGTGGGGCAGCCCGAATTGCGCGATCTGGTACTCCGGCCAGAAATGGAGCAGGTGCACCAGCGCATTGTCGCGGCCAGTCATATCGGGAGCATAGAACCCGAGGAGACGGAAGGCTATGTGATGCACCGTCTTCAGGTCGTTGGCTGGAAGGGCGATCCCTCGATGGAGCGGGGAATTTTCCCTCTGATCCATAGGTTCAGTGAGGGAGTGCCGCGGCGAATCAACCTAATATGCAGCCGTCTTTTTTTGCTAGGCAGTGTGGAAGACCGTCATACTATCGAGGTGAAGGACGTGGCAGTCGTGATTGGCGAACTTCAGACGGAGGGCCTCGCAGCGGGTACTGAGTTCTTGCCACATGATTTTCAGTCTCCCGAAGTAGCAGACTGGGTGTCGGTTCCTGCAGACGCGGCGGTGGGCGCTGTCGAGCCCGCGTCCGAACCACCTCCTACTGTCAGCGACATGAGGGATGGTAGTGAAGTAGCCCCCCGGGTAGCGGCTGACGGCGGGGGCGCAGGCGTTGAACCTGCGCCTCAGAATATCGCAACACAGGTGCCTTCAGATCCCGTGGCGGAGGCAGTGTCGGCGCCTGATGTTCCGCAGAGTGCGTCTGCTTCTGCGTCATCGGCCAATCCTCAAAACGAGGCGGCCGAGCCCGTTTCGGTTCCGCAACACACTGACGCGCAAGAGACGCGTGGAACTGGCCACGCTGGTGAAAAAGCGTATCCGCAGCGGCGCTTGCCGGAACGCGTGGCAGAGCGCAAAGCTGGCCCCTGGCCGCAGCGTCTGTCCGGTGCGGCCGTAGTCTTTGTCGTACTCCTGGCCTTATTGTATGTAGCGTATGACGTCAGTCCGCCGGTGCTCAAGAACCGTGTGTCTGGTTTGCTCAATGTGGCTAAAACGGAGCCCGAAAACGCAATCGCGGTCGATCCCGGAGGCGCGGTAAAGCCACCCTACCGTGCGACCGTGAGGTTTGCTCCTCTGACGGGCGTGCTCGATAAGGACGCTCGGGATGCGCTGGATGAGGTCGTGTCGATACTGGGCGACCAGTCCGCAGCCATTGCATATATTGCGACGCCGTCTGCCAGCAGCGGGGGTGACCTTTACGCAGATGAGTTGTTTGCGGCTAGATTCTTTGTGGTACAGCGCTATCTCGTTGCTGCGGGTGTTGGAGAGGATCGAGTCAAACGAACGGATGAAAAATTGGGCGCTGGGGTAGGTGAGTCCAGTAAGCACAGTGAAGTGTTCGAGGCTGATGCGGATTCAGTTTACATAATATTCGAGAATAAACGCTCTAACTAGCGGATAAATGGCGAAAACCGACTAACCTATAGGTGAAGGCTCCCACCCCAGGTAGATTCAATGGGTTGATAGCCTTCAGTTATAGTATAAAATCTAGTTTTATTATGATATCTGTCACAATGTATGCCATCATTTTGCGCTGGGAGTGATTTAGTAGCAGGTGGCATGGTAACCTGAGCAGTGTGACTGACGAACGTGTGTTTCCAAGGAGTGTTAGATGACGACTAATAAATGTGTGTTTTCCGGGTTGCCGGCTCTGCACAGGATGAAATCAGGGTTGGTGGTTGTATTAGCTGCCCTGCTCGTGGGGTGCACCGTTGGCGGTGACCTTCCACCTGTGCCGGATGCGCAGGTTAACGTCGAGGTAGACTATGATTATGTTATAGGGCCCGGTGACGAGATAGCCATATTCGTTTGGGGAAATAGCGAATTGAACTCATCCAGTCCGGTTCGCCCTGACGGTAAATTGACGACTCATTTGGTCGAGGACCTGCAGGCCAGTGGCAAGACTTCGACGCAATTGGCCCGTGATGTTGAAGCTGCGTACTCCGAGTATGTTCGACAACCCGTGGTCAGCGTAACGGTGACTGGCTTTGAGGGTGTTCCCGATCAGTCCGTGCGCGTGATGGGAGAGGCCGTTGATCCGAAGCAGATCACCTACAAGAAACATATGACATTGCTTGACGTAATGATCGCAGCAGGCGGCCTGACAGAGTATGCGGCCGGCAATAAATCGGTCTTGATCCGTCTCGTTGACGGCAAGGAGGTTAGTTACAACCTGCGCTTGGATGATCTGATCAAACAGGGCGATATTTCTGCGAACCTTTCGATTATGCCCGGTGATATTATTATCATCGCGGAATCCTGGTTCTGAGCAAGTATCTTGTCCGCCGGGAGCACGGTCTAGATGCAGGAAATTCTTGCACAGGTCTTTTCGTTTGTTTGGGGTGTCTGGAGGCATCGGTGGCTCGCCCTGATTGTGTCCTGGAGTGTCGCGATAGTAGGTTGGGCTTGGGTGTGGCAGCTGCCAGAGTCGTATGTCGCGACAGCAAGAGTGTACGTTGACACAAACTCCCTGTTAAAGCCCCTGCTGCAAGGCCTGACCATTCAGCCCAATACGCAGGACCGCATTGGCTTGCTCAGCCGTACCCTTCTGAGCCGACCAAATCTTGAAAAACTTATGCGTATGACAGACCTCGATCTCGAGGTTTCAGGCCCCGCTGAACAAGCCTTATTGATATCAAGCTTAAAAGATTCTATCTCGCTTTACAGTGGTGAACAGAAGGCCCAATCGCTTTACACTATTGATGTCCAGCATCCTGACCGGGAAACCTCCAAGCGGATTGCCCAGGCCCTGCTGACCATTTTTATTGAGGGATCCCTCAGTGGAAAGCGCGAGGACGCAGACGGTTCTCTCGATTATTTGGACGAGAAAATCCAGGAATACGAGGACAATCTGGTCGAAACAGAAGCGAAAGTTGCGCGGTTCAAGCAGCAGCATTTCGATATTGTTGGCTCTGAAGGAGGCTTTTACGCAACGCTTAACCGCGAGAGAACGGCACTTGAGAGCGCACTTCGGGCGCAGCAAGAGGAAGAAAACCGGGCGATAGCGCTCGAAAGTCAGATAGCGGGTGAGGATCCTCTCTACAACCCGTTGTTCATACCTGCCAAACCGTCTTTTGGTGGGCGTAAGCCCACCAAGAGGGAGCAGGAGCTGTCAAAAATACCTACACCATATGATCAGAAAGTCTTAGCGCTTACCTCTGCGATGGATGATCTAAATCTCAAGTATACGCCGAGGCACCCTGAGGTGAGGCAGACCCAGACGTTGCTTAAAGACCTGAATGCCGAGCGTGATGCCTACCAAAGAAAGATGTTGGCAGAGCAGCTTGGCAATACCGGTGGAAGTAAAACCGGTGCAGTCGAGATGCCCGGCCCGGCGATCCCCTATTCCAGCTTGACTAGTAGTCCCGTGTATCTGGAAATGCGCATGGCGCTGTCCACCGCCACCGGTAATATTGCGAGTTTAAAAGCGAGAGTAGAGGCTCAGCAGGAACGTGTGGCGGAGCTTGAGGCGCAGGTAGATGCCATTCCCGAGGTAGAGAATGAATTGCGGCAGATGGAACGGGAAATCGGACTGATGAGCAGCGCGCACAGTACGATGACCTCCAAGAGGGCGCTGGCAAGACTCGGTCAGGATGTGGAAGAAAAGGCGAGCTCTGTGACTTTCCGCGTTATTGATCCCCCGTTTGTGCCGCTAATGCCCAGTGAGCCCGACAAGCTGTTACTGAATGCGTTAGTACTGGGGGGCTCTATTGTAGTTGGCGTGGGCGTAGGTCTGCTGGTCTCGCTAATCGCGCCTGTAATTATCGATCCGCATACGCTGGTTGCCATTACCGGTCTCCCGGTGCTCGGATCGGTGAGGTTAAATTTACAAAGCGATAAGAAGCGGCGGGAGCGTCTGGAGATTTTGGCTTTTTACTGCTTGATTGCATTTTTGCCTGTCGTATTTCTCGTAATGGCTGTAGGGCAGGGCACGTTGTTCGTCTAGTAGCGACAGCGAAAAGATAATGAAAAAGATCAAAAAAACAAAGAGTCGCAGGACGGTAACTGGAATCAACTGTGAGCATCATAGAAAAAGCAATTAAATCCTTTGGTAAAGGGAAGGCTGAGAAGGGTACGCCCTTTGTTGAGGGTGGCTCGGGTCTGGCATCCGAGGCCGAGAGCACCGTGCAGCGCGGTGACGCGTCGCATTCTGTATCTGCAGGTATCGACGCAACGCCGTCTGCCACTGCGGCAGTGCAAGCGAGGCCTGCATCTTTTGCAGCAGGCGACGGAGCCCTTATGATTCCCTTCAAGCGCCTCCAGGAAGCCGGGATACTAACCCCCACAGCTCCTCGCAGTGCGATAGCCGAAGAGTTCCGGACCATTAAAAGACCGCTGCTGGTCAATATTGTGGGTGATTCTGTTACGCCTCCCGTCCACAACGGCAAGCTAATCATGGTCACAAGCGCTCTGGAAGGAGATGGCAAGACTTTTTGTTCCATTTCGCTGGCCCTGAGTATTGCGATGGAGCAGGACAAACGCGTTTTGTTTGTCGATGGTGATTGTGCCAAGGGAACGGCTGGAGCGTTGTTAGGTGTACCGAGAAAAACTCCGGGATTGATCGACCTTATAGAGAATCGGGGCTCGCATCCGGAAAATTTCACACTTGATACCAACATGGAGGCGCTCCGGGTGCTTCCCTCCGGAAAATTTCACCCGCACTCTAATGAACTATTGGCGAGTTCTCGTATGCATGAATTGATACTTGAGCTGGCAGAAGAGGATCCGGATCGGGTAATTGTTTTTGACTCGCCTCCGCTGCTGCTGACAACCGAGGCAGCGATCCTGGCAAGTTTTATGGGACAGATAGTATTTGTTGTGAGTGCGGACCAGACGCCACAGTATGCAGTTACACAGGCGATTGAGCATCTCGCCGAAGACAAAATGGTAGGAATGGTGCTCAACAGGGCGCGCCGGGGCCGTAATCCGTACTATTATAATTATGGTTATGCAAATACTCCCTATGGAAACAGCCCGGAGCATATGGGCACGGACTCAGGATGATAATTATGGGGTTTAAAGAGTCTAGATCGTGCCAGCGGGTGCTGGCACTTGCGTTCGGCGCTTTTTTCTTTGCCAGCAGCGTACATGCAGCCAAGTGGGAGCGCGATTTAGTCGTGGCGCCAAGCCTGATTTACACGGATAACGTGTGTCTTACGAAGGACGACAAGCGCAGCGACTGGACAGGTGTTGCTTTGTTAACGCCGTCCGGCACTGTCTCGGTAGAGACCAGCAGAACGAAGGCGCGTTTGCAAGGCTCTGTGACGGTCAATACCCTTTCTGACGGCGACCTCAGAGACGACGGCTGTACTGGTGACTCTCTTGATGACAGGCAGAAATATTTCCCTCGCCTGCTGGGCACAATGAACACGATTTTGATAGATGACTGGGTGAAACTTAACGTCAGCGCTCGGGCAGATCAGAACCGGGTCAGTTCCGCCCGGGGCAGCAGTAATGACGGTCTCGATCGCAACGGGAATACCAATACTTTTTATCGGTATGAAATAAGCCCATCTACTTCGCGTAAAATCGGAAGTAACGCAAAAGCAGATTTACGATACACCTACAGCGAGGTGCTTAATTCAGAGGATTCGGTAAGCGATAGTAGTCGTCACGCTGTTGTATCCTCCGTCAATGGTCAGTTTAATCCGCGCATGACATGGGATGTGAAGGGCCGTTACAGCAACACGTCATATAATAATGATGCGGTCAATGTGTTCACCGGGGAAAACGTGCCCAGGGAAGACACCGAGCTCAAGTCGCTGTCAGGTAAACTTGGCTATCAACTGACCCCAACCCTGCAGGTCAATGGTACTTACGGTTGGGAGTGGAATAGTTTTCAGACTTTTCAGGGTGGCGACACGGACGGTCAGGCCTGGGACGTGGGCCTGCGGTGGGCACCGTCTCCTCGAACGTTAGTCGATGTTGGCATAGGAGATCGTTTTTTCGGGACTACCCCGCGTGTAAGAATCAGGCATGAGCGACAGCGCAGTACGATTATAGCTAACTATGAGAAAGTGATTACCTTCCAACGCGACCTGGCGACCTACGGTATAAATGATCCGGCTGCGGGTCTAGGTAGTTTTAGTGATGGTGATCCGCTCTTCAATGGTGGCGGTGATCGTTTTGATGCCGACGGCGATGCTATTGATGGCATCGGCACCGATACCAGTATCAGCACTGACGGGCCCATCATTGACGAGCGACTGACGCTTACCTATGTCTACAAGGGGCGCGCTGGGACGTTGCAGATGTTTGGCAGCTATTCGCAGCAGACTCGGGAAGAAGATGGGCAGGAGGCGGATTTCACCGACTGGGAAATCTCCTTCAGTCCGACTATGTCAGGGCGCTACAACTTGGTGGGGTCAGTTTATTATGAGGACGTAAAGCCGGCTGGTTTCACCACCGGCCAGGACTTTAGTAACCAAGCGGAATCAGAACAATGGACCTATCGATTGAATCTCACTTACCGCATGAGTGACCGCATGAACTTGATTTTCGGTTATCGCTTTGTCGATCGACAATCAGACTTGCGTCTCAACGAGTACAAGGAAAACCTCTTTCAAATTGGTTTCAGGCTTTTCCTGTAGAGGTTAATTTTTATGGGCGGTGAGGCAGGGTCAAAGCGAGTTCTCTGTGTGGTGGGTGCTCGGCCTAATTTCATGAAAATCGCACCTATTATGCGCGCCTTCGCGGGATCCTCATCCAGTCTTAATGCCACATTGGTGCACACTGGCCAGCACTACGACGTGGCTATGA
>CAJQQW010000091.1 GCA_905480565.1 uncultured Halioglobus sp.
AACCTCCACCGCGTCGGACTCTCGCATCTGCGTAGGCGACAGCAGGTCGAGCAGGTGCAGCGCTTCTACATACTGACGATCTGCAAGTTTTTCTCTGGCACGCTCAACAATAGCTTGCGCACCGCCCGCCAGCTCCACCAGATCGGAGTGTATACTCCGCTGCGGCTGGGAATAGAGTTCTGTCGATGACTCATGCTTGAACCAACCCGCGTAGTTCTCCCAGATCGCCCTCACCCCCCACGATACCTTGCCATAGCCTTCTCCCACCTCAAGTTCTGGCGGTAGCGTTATCTGCGACATAAGCTCCGACAACTCCGCTCCTGCATTCATGCCTTCAACAGTCTTGTCGTGCACGTAAAGAATTGCGTTGCGCAGCACCTCGAGCTCTGTAGCAATAAGATCGCTGCCCATGACGGGGCCGTGATGTCCATATAATAGAGTCTCTGCACCCAGCGCCTGCACCACGTCGACCGCTGCGGCAACCGACAGCGCATCGCGGTATCGATCACCCCGTATCGTCACCAGATTCGGGAAATGGCCGAAGGAACATCCAAACAAATTCCCCGTGACGCATATCTTGTGCTGAGGCAGCCAGACAATGACGGAATCGTTGGTCTCCGCGCCAGGCACCGCAATAATTTCGAGTTCCAACTCGCCGAGACTGAAGGAGTATCTGCTATCGACCAGAATATCCGGCGTCGGCCTGTCCTGCTTTGGAAACTGAGTCTGGCCGTGCTGCGCGTAGTGGTCGAACGCATTGGCAAACTTCTCCGTAAAGGCAAAAGCAGACCGCCTTGCACGAAAATCCGCGAGGCGCCCATCGTAGGATTGGTGCTCGTCGTTACCGGCTCCAGCAATGACTATCAGGCCCGGATTGTGCTCACGAAAAAACGCGACCCCACCTACGTGATCAACGTGCCCCTGAGTAAGAAGTAAGTAGCGCAGGGGTGCATGCGAATGACTATCAAAATTCTGCTTTATAACAGGCGCCTCTATACCCATACCCGCATTTATCTGGATATTGCCTGCAGTGGTCTCCAACAGATACGTGTTCGAAAATGCCTCACACTGCAGAATGAAATCGTTAATACGCCGGGCGCTGTCAAAACGCGCTGGATTCGGTTCCACGGGTCGAGATTTGTAGATCGGGTCTCTCATCAGCTTCTCCGGTGACCTATGCGACTTCTACTCGAACAGGAAAACGCTGGAAATAAAACGAAAACCGCTCGCGCAGCTCAGCCGGGGCAACGCCAAAATCACCACGCAGGTCGTAGACCACGCGACCATCCTTACCCCTGGGATGCGCATCCATGTAAGCTGTGAGCTCACGCCTGGTACTCTCACCCAGAGCTAGACCCGAACGAGCATAAATTTTCTCTACCATACTGATATCATCGGCCATAAATTCATGGAACAGCACGTCGAAACTCCGCTCTGCCGGCAATACATCACGATCACGCACACAGGCCTGCAGCAAGTGCAGCACCCGATCTGACCAGTACTGAATTAACCCCGAGGTGTCCACTGGATCACGACTCATGCGTTGGCCGTATGCCAGCATCGTGACGGCAGACTGTATAACCGACACCGGATCGCGGTGTGTAATAGCCACCGTCGCATCGGGAAAAACCCCATTCAAGACACGCAGCTGTTCGAGATGTTGCGGACATTTTAATAACCAACGGGTGGAGGTGCCGCTTGTATCGCCGTCCTGCCAAGTCAGGATTTTCAATACTGTCTTCATATACTCATAGTGAGGAGTCTGATCCGTAGCGTAGTAGTGATCGCGCCAGTGCGGTGAAACGCTGAGCCATTCATAATTATAGGACGCAAAATCCGGCCCCATAAGCTCCAACTCTTCGTGTATATGCTCCGGGTTCATGGGATGCATGGCCGCCAGCAAAGGCGACATGGTTTTCATCATCTGCCAAATGTCATCGCAGCGCTGGAAGCGCGGGTCGACGCCGTTAATCCGGGAGGGCTCCCCCACCCGTGGAACCGGTTCATAGGACTCCCACAGAGGCAGTGCGCGCAGGCGTGAATCAGCTGCCATAAGATTGACCAAATGGGTGGTACCCGACCGAGGCAGGCCGGCAACGATAATGGGCTCGTTGATCTCCACCTCGTGAATTTCAGGGTGACGGCGCAGTACATCCGTTATGAGCAAACGGCTTGACGCATGCTGCAGCAACTTGTTTCGCAGTGACAAATGGCCCAACTTGAGTAGTGCCAGATCATTGCGCCACTCATCGCAGAGCATGTCTAGTCGAAGACGAAAATCCTCGGGGCCAAAATCATTCAGGCCTGTTCTCTCTGAGGCCTCTGCCAATATGCTTTCACTGCTCAAACCAATATCGAGCGTCTCGGCATAGGCCCGGGCGGCCAGCTGGTCGTCCGTCAGGGACGGGTTGGCCAGATCCGTAATGCGGATTTTTTGAGGCAAGGAAAATGACGTCCATTTAATACAGCCGTATTAAATATCGTAGAGTAATTTGATGGTCATAGCAAGCCCGCGCCTGACAGGCAATAGCGCGGTAAAGCGCGCGCGATTAGCGCGCTGCATGGCACCGAGCTGACCTCCTCCGGCGATATCAGCCGAAACAACGCTGTCCGCCGCAACTTCGGCGCCAGGATTCAATTTAGCGCACCGGCCACTGGAGAATCGGCGGGTAGGCTGGTAGCATGATTTGTCCACATTTCGGAACGGTGGCGAACCCAATGTTTGGTAAATCCAAGAATCCGTCGGCTGAAGCGCCGCCCCGCGTGCAGGCTACTCCAGAAAAGACGCCTGTTTCAACTACCCCTTTAACTGCAAGGAGTGCCGCAATGATTGGACCGAGTATCACGATAAAAGGCGAAGTAAGTGGCGAAGAGGATCTGTTGATCCAAGGCCGCGTCGAGGGTTCAGTTAATCTTGACAACAACGAGGTCACTATTGGCGATGCCGGCAGGGTGGATGCAGATATTCAGGCGAGAGTAGCGAGAATCGACGGTGAAGTCGCCGGAGACATCACTGCCAATGAAAAAGTCATCATCTCCAAGTCGGGTAATGTTCGCGGCAATATCGTAGCCCCCAGGGTAACGCTGGAAGACGGCGCTATCTTCAAGGGCAGTATCGATATGGATCCTGCAGGTGCCAGTCAGTCCAGGGCACCGCAGCCACCCGCCAACGACGGAAACACACCACTCAAAGCCTCCGGACTGGATCTGAAAACCGTCTAGACTTACTTTTCCGGATCACTCTCTTGCAACGGGGAGTGAGTTATCGCCATGCAGACCATTCCCTTGCAAAATAACGCTGTGCAAACATCCAAGCTGCTCCCGCTATTGTTTGCGGGCATCAAGGAGGATGAGCCGCTCACCGTGCTGCACATCGGTCCAGCACTGCCTGATACCGTCAATTTTTTCTGCGACTATCGTTGCAAGTTACA
>CAJQQW010000092.1 GCA_905480565.1 uncultured Halioglobus sp.
AAACTCTCCTGCATACCAATTCAACATCGCAATTTTTTCATCCAGTGGTTTGTCTTCCTCGAACTCGTAGACGTTGCGAAAGCCAATAATTACATCCGTTACGCCGATGCTTTCGAGTTGCGCAATACCCTCTTTAGAAAACGCATTTGCGCCCGTGGTGAATACGCGAAACGGTCGATTGACAGTACCGTATTCCTCCCGCAGCTGGTTGATGCGGCCGATATATGCATGCAGTTGATCAAGATCAGCCCCTGCACACATCCAGCCATCGCCCACCCGGGCCGCACGCTTCAATGCGGGCTCTGCGTGCCCACCGATCAGTAACGGTGTAGGCTTTGTCGGTACCGGATTCATCTTGTTAGAGGGCATATCATGTATTTCGCCGGAGTAGCCAAAGTACTCTCCGGTTTCCAAACCGCGCAGGATATCTATCTGCTCATCCAAGCGCTTGCCCCGTTTCTCCCAGGCCACGTCGCAGACTGCAAAATCCTCCTCCCAAGGACTGATACCGATGCCAAAGTCAAAGCGATTATCGAACAATGACTGGATACCCTGAACCTGCTTCGCCACCACGGGTGCCTGACGGACCGCCAGTTTGTAGACAAAGGTCGCGAAACGGATCTTCGTGGTCACTGCCGCCATCGCTGTGACCGCGATGAGGCTTTCGACGAAGGGAACACTTTCGAGAAACTCGCGACTACCATCTTCGTTGTAGGGATATTTGGAGCTGGCTTCCTCGGGATAACAAATGCTATCGGGTATGGTGATTCCATCGAACCCCGCCTCCTCAGCTGCAATCGCCAGAGGCAGATAATGGTTGGGCTCGCACATGCCGACTTGGTAGCTGAATTTCATATTGACGGTTCTCCGGTAGGAAGAGTGCTGAGGATCGAGCCGTACTGTAACGGCAATCTACCGCGATAGCCCCGAAAATCAGGATTTACCCGCCGCTGGCTTCAAATAATAAACTGCGGCGATTGCGATATCAGGGCAACCACAGGTCGAGATGGGGTGGCTGCCGGATTTTTCGTGCGCAAACCTCGCGCTGCAAGCCGTCTCTGCGCGATCGCCGGGTGATGCCCCCGGATCGGTGGGTGGAGTCCGGCTGCCTATTTTCACCCGTGTCAGCAGGCACACGCGCACCCGGCTCCTCACGATGAACAATCCAGTCTGTTAAGCGCCGCGTTTCCAGCATTGTATTCCCTACTTCGTTGGTGCAGCTAGACATGTGTGCTACGCACCCTTGCCCGAACACGCACTTGCATTAGCTTTACGCCACTATCACGAATTCGGTTCATGGACGGCCGCCGCAGCGCCCGCGCCAACTCTGCCCAGCTGACGCGTTCAGGACAAAAGAAAGCGCTGTTACTGCCCGCTAGTTAGTCTAAACTTGGCCTTGGCGTTGCAGCGGACAGGGTCAGCTCCTGGTGAACTCGCTCGTGATAGGGGAAACGACCACCTTACAATTGCTGCAGGTCCTGCTAGCGAACAATTAGGCAGACTTTTTTTACGCGCGCGCCAATAGTTTTTTCAGCCAGTTAACGAACCGGGGCAGCCAGCATCAGGGCGCCCGTGTCGCCCTTACAAAAGCAGGCATAATTTGCTATTCAGACTCTGCACCGAGAGCGGCGAATGGCCCAGCTTGCCGCTTGAGGCACCTGCCGGCCATCCTGATCACCCATATTTTTGACGGTAATTGCCATGACAGACACCCTTCGCGACTATTCCCAGCGATTCCTGTTCGAGGAAGCCGATATCCGCGGCGAAAAAGTGCTGCTGGATAAAGCCTACGGGGACACACTCGCCATCCACCAGTACGCGCCGGGCGTTGCCAGGCTAATGGGGGAGTTTCTCGCCGCGGCTGTGTTGTTGAGCAACAACCTTAAATTCGAGGGGCGCCTGACCTTACAGGCTCGCTCTGACGGACAACTGCCCCTGCTGATGGCCGAGAGCAACCACCATCTGCATATCCGCGGCATCGCCCGCGGCTCGGAGCAGGCCACCGCCAACAGCAACGAGGAACTGCTCAGTAACGGGCAACTGGCCATTACCGTCGAACCACTGAAGGGACAGCGTTATCAAGGGATTGTGGCGCTACAAGAAGGCTCATTGGCCCATAATCTCGACGCCTATTTTCGCCAGTCAGAACAACTGGGAAGTCGAATTTGGCTAGCTGCGGACGGGATGCGGGCCGGCGGCATGCTTCTGCAGCAGTTACCTGCCCAACTCGTCCCCGAACCCGGCCCACGACTTGACCAATGGGAGCATGTCTTAACACTTACCGATACCCTGCGGGATGAAGAGATACTGACATTGGACTCACCCACACTGCTCGAGCTCCTCTATCAGGAGGAGCCGGTGCGTTTATTTGATGCAGGCGAGGTGCGATTCCAGTGCTCCTGCAGCCGAAAACGCACCCACGATGCCCTGTCGACCCTGAATCCAGCGGAACTCAATGAGATGTTGCAGGAGATGGGCCGCATCACGATGGATTGCGAATTCTGCAACACCCAGTATCACTTCGAGCGTGCAGATCTGGCTGAGGTTTTGGGGGTAGATGAGGCCAAAACATTGCATTGAAGGGGTGAGATGCGGGGTATTCGCCGGTTTTATGCCCAATATATTTTTCTTGGCGGGGCGATTCTGACATAATTACGCCCCCTTGAGACTCAGGCAAGTCGTCGCGCGAAAGGCCCCGCGGGCTAGCGCATTATCATCACAGGAAAACCCATGACCGCAGATATTCAGTCCACCCAGGAATACATCGATCTGGCGCCCTCGAAACTGATCGAAGAATCTCTAAACCGCGGCGAAGGCGTGTTGTCCGATACCGGCGCGCTACTGGTGACCACCGGTCAACGCACCGGGCGCTCCCCCGCCGACCGCTTTGTGGTCAAGGAACCCAGCACCGAGGACAGCATCGACTGGGGCAGCGTGAACAGGCCCTTCGATGCTGACAAGTTC
>CAJQQW010000093.1 GCA_905480565.1 uncultured Halioglobus sp.
CTCCAATCCATACTGGTCATCTGCTGTACACCTCCGCTAACATTGTTTTTCACCTACATTAAAGCACTTATCCGGACTACAGGCCCACAGGCCTGAATGCTGGCACCGGTAAAGCCCGGCCCATAGCATTTTCCACTTCGACCCAGCCCTCCCAGCGCACTGAACCCGACAAGCCGCGCATCATATTAAGCAACGCTTTGCACCGGGCATAACAACGTAAAAATAACTCTACCCGGCGTCTGTCCTCCTCACTCATCGCATGATCGCTGCAAATCAGCTTGTCCTCATAGATCCCGCGCTCAGAAATACCGACAGCCGCACGCACGGGCACATGAACCCGAGCCCCTCGCATAAGGCGAGGCCCCAAAACCAGAGCATCCAGGTAATCGCCATCACCACCGATATAAGCACGCACTGAACCATAGTTATAGAGACAAGGAAGCGGTGAAAGAAAATCCAACGTTGCGCTACTACCACGTTTAAGGCAGCTACCCCGCGGAATCTCGATGTGTACCTCTACGACAAGAGGTAATTCTGCTGAGGACATATATGAAGTCACGCTCCACGCCATTTATAAAATCTGAGGGCCACGTCACGAGACTATACGATGATATTAGCTGCATACAGCCCCACTTTTTCTTCTATACTGGGATATTAATAGATGAAAAAGAACGCCTCGCGACTACTCCTAAGATAACGGAAACTACCTGTGACAAACTATCATGAAATTCAGCCCTGATATTCACAGCCTGTGTTGCCCCAAATGCCGTGAAGGTATGGAGCCGATATCCCATGAGGGCGTTACCATAGATCGGTGCACGGGATGCGAGGGCCTGTGGTTTGATGGTAACGAGGCCGACCACCTGAAAAGCCTGCCCGGGTCTGAAGCTTTGGACAGCGGCAGTGCGCGCAAGGGCAGACGCTACAATGAACACGACGCGATCAACTGCCCTCACTGTGCCAGACAAATGGAGAAAACCGCGGACTGGAAACAAACTCATATCTGGTTCGAAATATGTCGGGAGCACGGCGTTTTCATGGATGCCGGCGAGTTCACGGACCTGAAGCACGACACCCTATCGGATAAACTGCGCAGTTTTCTCAAGGGTCACCGACCCGCCTGACGACGCATGCGATACATGCCTGTCGACGCGCTCTTGATTAGATATCTGCGAGTGCTGACCTGATGCTTTCGTCAATATTTGGCAGAACCTCGAGTGACGCCAGGTTTTCCTGAAGCTGCGCTACACTCGACGCGCCCAGAATGACTGTCGATACCCTTTCATTCAGAAGGCACCATGCAATGGCCAGCCGCGAGGGAGTGGTACCCATTTCTTCAGCAATAGGTAAAAACCTTTTTACTCGCTGCATTCGCTCCTGACCGCGGTCGGAGTCTACCATGTGCTTGCGCAACCACTCATAACCTTTAAGTGAGGCGCGAGAACCTTCCGGGACGCCATCGAGGTATTTTCCGGTCAGGGCGCCAGACGCCAGAGGCGACCATATGGTCGTCCCCATTCCGTACTTTTCAAACACTGGTGCATACTCCTGCTCGAATCGCTCTCGATCAAGCAAGTTGTACTGCGGCTGCTCCATGGTAGGAGGGGTGAGGTGGTGTTTGTCAGCAAATTCATACGCCTTGATAATATCTTGAGCTGACCACTCCGAAGTACCCCAGTATAAGACCTTGCCCTGTGTAATTAGATTGTGCATTGCCCACACAGTTTCCCCGATTGGCGTATCCGGATCCGGTCTGTGACAAAAGTACATATCGAGATAATCCACCTGCAATCGCTGCAGAGCCTGATGGCAGGCTTCGGTAACATGTTTTCGACTCAACCCGAGCTGTGTTGGCGCGGGGCTCCCGGTTGCGCCGAAAAACACTTTTGAGGAAACGCAGTAGCTGTCCCGGGGACGACCAAGCGACTTTAACGCTTTGCCCATAACAATTTCTGATTCGCCCGCTTCATAGCCCTCTGCATTATCAAAAAAGTTGATGCCCGCATCCATGCATATACCAAACATTTTTTCTGCCATTCCAGCATTTAACTGGCGATGAAATGTTACCCACGATCCAAATGATAACTCTGAAATTTTGAGCCCTGAATTTCCTAGCTTCCGATATTCCACAGTAATGCCTCTCGCTTTATTCGACCTAGGAGGATAATGTTTTTATCGGAAACTCGCTACCCGAGAGATGCCGTGCTGGCTTACAAACCTTGATAATCACTCTTGACGTGATCCATAGTTCATCACCGCATTCTCGAAAATAAGATTTATCACAGTCAATCTAGGCGACCATCAATGCGCCGACGGCACAGTAATTACGATTTACTATAATTTAGATCGTCTGATGTTCAACACTTGACCTGCACACTATCGCTTGCGACAGTGTGCAGGACGGTTTTTGCGACCTCGACCGAACTTGGTTTATAAACAATGCCGGCCCTTTTATAGGCACTAAAGGTCACTTTTAGCTCCTACTTCGTCTATGGGATAAAGCGGTTTTGAAAAAATTTCTTCTTGTCATATTGTTTCTGTTTCTACTTGGGCTAGCTGTGCTTTGGCAATCGATCGGAAGCGATATCTACGCTCTTTATAAAGGCACCTCCACAACCACAGTCCTTGCTGACTATAAATTGCAGGACGACAGTAAAGTAACGCTGCCGGAACCCTTGCCACTTGTGGAACAGGCCTACAATCCGCTAAAAAATGTGTACTGGGGAGATCTTCACGTACACACGACAGAGAGCTTCGATGC